>JBIIWE010000036.1:0-10035 GCA_044339075.1 Daejeonella sp.
TTAATGGAACAGCATTTGATTATTTGCACAAGTCAAACTTATGACTATTTTTGTGTAAATTACACTGATGAAATTTGTTAACCTTTAAAACAACAATTATGAATTATTCTACAATTAAGAAAGCCCTTGTGTTTTCATTAGTAGCGTTGCTGGCCCTCGGGGAGGTTTCTCTAGCACAAACCGCTACGAGCTCTTCGGCCAAAGTATTTGGTGGAAGAAGCCAGTATAGAACCTGGAATTTAGGTATTAATGCTGGAGTTATGGCTCCAGTTGTCGCAATTGGCGGTACCAATGATTTTTCTAACTGGAGCCCATCTTTAGGATATGGTGCTACAATAAGAAAGCAATTAGGTCATGCATTTGGTATTGAAGGTGCATTTCAAGCTGGAAAACTTACCTATGATAATGATGGTGCGACTATCAATTTAGGTTTAGGTTCACGTACTGATGGAGTGACTCAAATCAGTTCTGCATTAAGCCTTATGGCAGTTGCGAATGTAGCTACTTTTGATTTTCTTAAAAGAGAAAATGCAATTAACTTCATCGTTAAAGCCGGTATTGGTGCTACCGCTTATCACTGGGATGAAATCAATCCTAATGCAACTCCTGCTGCAAATGCTTATGGTCCTAATCGTGACCGTAAAAATATCAGAAATCAATTCGTTCCAGTTGGTGCTGCTGTTAAATTCAAGGTTTCTGAGCGTGTTAACTTCGATTTAGGTTACACAATGAACTTCCTTGATGATGACAATCTTGATGGTACTAAAGGAAAAGGTTTCTCGAAAGATAAATGGTCTTATGCTTCAGCTGGTTTAGAATTCTCTTTAGGTTCAGCAGCTAAGCCAAACCTTGATTGGGTTAATCCTTTAGCTTTGATGTATGATGAATTGAAAGATCCAACATTACGTCAGGAAGTTGAAGCTTTAAAAGGTCGTGTTTCTGCATTAGAAGCTGCTGATCTGTTAAAAGATTCTGACGGTGACGGTGTTGCTGATAAATTAGACAAATGTGCTAACACAGAAGCTGGAATTAAAGTTGATGGTTCTGGTTGTCCTTTAGATGTTGATGCTGACGGCATTCCTGATTCAAAAGATGCATGTCCTACTGTTAAAGGTACTGCTGCTCTGAACGGATGTCCTGAGTTTAAAGCTGGTCCTGCAATTGCAATCCAGTTCGAATTCAACTCTTCAGTTTTGAAAACTGCTGCTTACTCAACGTTAGATAAATTATCTTCTGATTTAAAAGCAAATTCTTCTGGTATCGTTCAGTTAGATGGTCATGCTTCTGCTGAAGGAACTGACGAATACAACATGTCTTTATCTAGAGACAGAGCTAACTCAGTAAAAACTTACTTAGTTAATTCTGGAATTGCAGCCAGCAGAATTGCTGTTACTGCATACGGTGAAAGCCGTCCGGTTGCTTCAAATGCTACTGAAGCAGGTCGTGTTGAAAATCGTCGTGTTGAATTCAAACAACAATAAACAATATTGTATATAAGCAAATTGTAAAAAAGAGTCCCGATTATTCGGGACTCTTTTTTTATTTAATAATTTTGACATTATGTATTTTTTTAGAAAGAACGATCCTAGCAGACCAAAGAATTTCAATCTGAAGATCATGCACATCATAAATACCACGGCAATAATTATGTTCTTAGCCGGGATTATTTATAAACTGCTTCAATGGTATGTATTTTGATTTTTTTTAAACTCCTTTGATCATACCAAACTGAACTAAATTTATGAAATCTATCATTTATACTGAAAAAGCACCAGCCCCTATCGGACCTTATAGTCAGGCTGTGCAAACTGGAAATATGCTCTTTGTTTCTGGGCAGATCCCAATTGATCCTGAGACTAATCAGCTAATAAGCGGTACTATCAAAGATGAAGCTGAACAGGTTATGCAAAATCTTGGGGCACTTCTGTTGAAAGCTGGGTTTTCATTCGAAAATGTGGTAAAAACAAGCATATTTTTAAGTGATATGAACCACTTTGCAGAAGTTAATGAAGTTTATGGTTCTTATTTTAAATCTGATTATCCTGCTAGAGAAACGGTGGCTGTGCTAGGTTTACCCAAAAATGTAAATGTTGAAATTTCTTTAATTGCTGTTAAAGCCTGAACTTGAAAGAAGGCAGACTTAAATATTTTCTTGCTGCATTTTCTGCTGTAGTAGTTTGGGGTTTTTTCTCAATTCCCCTACGAATGCTTCAGGATTATCCTTCTGAACAAATTTTATATTATCGCATTTTTACTTCCCTGTTATTGTCATGGATATATATCTTTCTTTTCAGAAGAAATCAGATCAGATCAGATATTGAATACATACAAAAAGAAGAGAAATATAGTCGTAAGAAGATCATTTGGCTTAGCCTGCTTGCCGGATTATTGATAACCGGAAATTGGTTCACTTACATTTACGTGGTGAACAATGTTAGTCTTAAATCTGCAGCTTTCGCATACATGGTTTGTCCTTTGATCACTGCATTAGGTGGTTTCCTAATCCTGAAAGAGAAGCTTTCTGCAATGAAGTTGATCGCTTTGGGTTTTGCATCGGTAAGTATTGTAATCCTAGCTCAGGGTTCTTTGAGAGATGTGTTATGGTCTGTGCTAGTAGCTGCACTTTACAGCTTTTATCTGGTCATACAAAGAGTAATGGTTCGAATCGATAAGTTTAATATGCTTGGATTACATCTTCTTATTGCAGCACTATTGATGCTTCCTTTTTTTCTTTCTGATTTTGAATTTTTGCCCTCTGATCCTAATTTCTGGATATCTATCGTAGTAATTTCTATTTTCTTTACAATTATTCCACTTTTTTTAAGCCTTTATGCTCTGATAGGTATGCCTTCCTCCACCCTGGGTATTATCATATATATCAATCCTATTGTTGCTTTTGCAGTCGCATTTTTCTATTTTCACGAAGGAATCAGCATGTACCAGGTATATTCATATCTGCTCTTGCTGGCAGCGGTCATAGTCTTTAACTGGGCTACGATTAAAGAAATTTTATTTAAATCATCGGCCAGTAAAAAGCCGGTCATTATTCCTTAAGCGGATTGGCAGAACAGATCTTAAAAACCCCTGTTGAGTATTTGAAAGGAATAGGTTCGCAGCGTGCTGAGATCCTTAAGAAAGACCTTGAGATATTCACCTATGCTGATCTCCTGGAACATTATCCATTCCGCTACATTGACCGTACCCGCTTCTATAAGATTAAAGAGCTTAATCCGGATCTGCCTGCTATACAGATTCTTGGACGTATCGTTTCCAAAGAAATTATTGGTGATAAACATGTCAAAAGGCTTGTTGCCCGTTTTAAGGATGATACCGGCAGTATGGAACTTGTATGGTTCCAAAGTATTCGCTGGATTGATAAGATTATTCAGCCGGGGGCAGTTTTTATTGCATTCGGGAAGCCGACACTTTTTAATGGACATTTTTCTATTTCTCACCCAGAGTTGGAAGCCTATCAGCCAAATGCGGTAAGCCAAGGAAATTTAACTCTTCAGCCAGTATATAGTTCTACTGAGAAACTCAAGCAATTCAATCTAGATAGTAAGGGAATTCAACGTGCTCAGGCAGCTCTTATTGATCAGGTAATCAGGCAACTAGAAGAAACTCTTCCTGTATATATCATGCAAAAGCATGAACTGATCAGCAGGCAGAAAGCTTTGTATTCTATTCATTTTCCGGAGCATGTAGAAGTATTGAGAAAGGCTCAGAAGAGACTTAAATTCGAAGAACTTTTTTTTATCCAATTAAAGCTTCTTAGGAGCAAAGTATTACGCACTCAAAAATTTAAAGGTTCAGTTTTTAATAATGTTGGAGATAATTTCAACACCTTCTATTCAGAAAAATTGCCTTTTGAGCTTACTGTTGCTCAGAAGCGTGTTATCAAAGAAATTCGGCAGGATACTCAACGAGGGGTACAAATGAACCGCTTGCTTCAGGGCGATGTTGGTAGTGGGAAAACTGTTGTCGCTTTGATGATCATGCTACTGGCTATTGATAATGGATTTCAGGCTTGTATTATGGCCCCGACAGAAATTCTGGCTCAACAGCATTATTTTTCAATTAAAAGCCTTCTGGGGGATGATTTTGTAAGTGTTGAAATACTAACAGGCTCTACTCCAAAAAAGGCAAGGAGGGGCCTGCATGAGCGCTTGGAGAGCGGCGAATTGAATATACTAGTTGGCACTCATGCTTTGATTGAAGATGCGGTTCAATTTCAGAACCTTGGGCTTGTGGTTATTGATGAACAACATCGTTTCGGAGTAGAACAGCGGGCGCGTTTATGGAGAAAGAATGTTATTCCTCCGCATGTTTTAGTCATGACGGCAACTCCAATTCCACGTACTCTGGCCATGACACTTTACGGAGATCTGGATATTTCAGTGATTGATGAACTTCCTGCAGGAAGAAAACCCATAAAAACAGTTCACTTATATCATAGTCAGCGTTTAAGGATGTTTGGATTCATGCGGGAAGAAATAGCAAAAGGCCGACAGGTTTATATTGTGTATCCGCTGATCAAGGAAAGTGAAAAACTTGATCTTTTATATCTTGAAGCTGGTATTGAAGCAATATCTATTGAGTTTCCTCTCCCTCAATACCGGATCAGTATTGTGCATGGTCAATTGGCGGCAAAAGATAAGGCTTCCGAAATGCAGCGTTTTGTAAAGGGTGAAACCCAGATCATGGTAGCTACAACAGTGATCGAAGTAGGGGTTAACGTTCCAAATGCGAGCGTCATGATCATTGAAAACGCAGAGCGGTTTGGATTATCGCAATTGCACCAGTTGCGTGGCAGAGTTGGCCGGGGAGCTGAGCAATCTTTTTGCATATTGATGTCGGGTATGAAGCTTAGCCCTGATGCAAAAATTCGTTTGGATACAATGGTTCGTACCCAAGACGGATTTGAGATTGCTGAAATTGATCTTCAGCTTCGGGGACCTGGAAATATCGAAGGAACACAGCAGAGTGGTGTTCTTGATCTTAAATTAGCTGATCTTGCTACCGATCAGCAATTATTGGCGGAGGCCAGAAAAACTGTTATTCATATCCTTGATGATGATCCTGAATTAATGAATGAAGACAATCGTATTTTGAGACAGTATTTTGAGACAAAATTAGGTGGTATAAGCTGGGATAAGATATCCTGAACAATTTGATTCAAAAAAACTATAATTACAAAAATGAAATTCTATAAGATCCTGTTACCAACTTTGTTTATCGGAGCTTCATTATTTGCTCAGAATCTGGATTCTGTCATGATCCGAAAGATTTATGATGAGGCATTGGCCAATGGGCATACCTATAAAAATTTGGAATACCTGTGTAAAAAGATCGGACCCAGACTAAGCGGCTCAGCGAATGCACAAAAATCTGTTGAATGGACCAAAAAGTTGATGGAAGACTATGGTTTTGACAGTGTTTATCTGCAAGAATTGATGGTACCTGTTTGGGAGCGAGGTGAAAAAGAAGTAGCTTATATAATTGAGGGTAAAACGAAAATACTTGTACCTATTGCTGCTCTTGGCGGTTCAATTGCTAGTCCGATGCAAGGCATTACCGCCCCAATCTTGGAAGTTCAAAATTTTGAAGAGTTAAAAGCCTTAGGTGAGCAGATAGTTAAAGGTAAGATCATATTTTTCAATCGTCCTTTTGATCCTAAGTTGTTTAATACCTTCAATGCATATGGTGGTGCTGTTGATCAGCGTGGACAGGGGGCAATTGAGGCAGCAAAATTAGGAGCAGTAGGAGTGATCGTTCGTTCCATGTCTAGCATCGTTGATGATTTTCCTCATACAGGAGGAATGAGATATCAGGAAGGCCTTACAAAAATTCCTGCCGCAGCTATCAGTACAAAATCTGCTAACCTGCTTAGTCAGAAATTAAAACTTAGAAAACTACCGGCCATTCAATTTTATTTTAAACAAAGCTGCCGAACCTTGCCTGATGCGGTTTCCTATAATGTAATTGGAGAGATTCGTGGTAGTGAAAAACCTGAGGGAATCATTACTGTTGGCGGACATCTGGATTCATGGGATCTTGCTGAAGGAGCTCATGATGACGGAACTGGAGTAATGCAGTCTGTGGAGGTTTTAAGAATATTCAAATCGCTGAATATTAAGCCAAGGCATACCATCAGGGCAGTGATGTTTATGAATGAAGAGAATGGCTTACGCGGAGGAATGAAATATGCTGAGATAGCAAAGCAAAATAATGAGATGCATGTTGCTGCTGTGGAATCAGATGAAGGAGGATTTACTCCCCGCGGATTTAGCGTAGAAAATGCCCCTCAGGCTTTGAAACATTTTTCTAAATGGAAGCCACTTCTTGCTCCATACCGTCTAAATGAATTAGAGGCGGGCGGCAGCGGAGCGGATATTGGTCTCTTGAGAGTCATTCCGGGCGCAGTGCTTATTGGTTTCAGACCTGATTCACAGCGATACTTTGATATTCATCATTCCAGCAATGATGTGTTTGAAAATGTAAATAAACGTGAACTCGAACTGGGAGCAGCATCCATGGCTTCATTGATTTATCTTATCGATCAATATGGTACTAAATAGGTAGATTTCCGCAATTAATATTATATCTCCGAATGGGTGATTTTAAGTCAGAGGCAATTAAAACTGATCCGTATATAGCGATGCGCTTTCCGGAGTTCCGCTCGTACATCGCGATGCGGTTTCTCTTTACCTTTGCTTATCAGGTTCAGGCTGTTGTAATTGGTTGGCATATCTATCAGCTAACCAAGGATCCCTTATCATTGGGCCTGATTGGTCTGGCTGAAGCCATTCCTTCTATCATGGTGACTCTTTATGGTGGTTATATTGCCGATAAATCAGATAAGAAAAAACTTCTGGTTTGGATCATTGGCTCTATGCTTTGCTGTTCGGCAGTACTTACTGTGGTAACTGCTGATAGTGTGTTGAGATCGATTGGACAAACGCCAGTGATCCTCATCATTTATGTAATGATATTTTTTATCGGTATTACCCGTGGTTTTTATTCGCCAACAGCCTTTGCTTTAATGGCACAGATCATTCCGAAAGAACATTATGTAAACTCGTCTACCTGGAACAGTGGTAGCTGGCAAACAGCATCCATTATGGGCCCTGCAGTTGGAGGTCTGTTGTACGCTTTCAGTGGAATAACAGCCTGTTTTGTGGTGATCGTTACATTTCTTGCCCTAGCTTTGGGATGTATCATATTTTTTGTTCAAAATTATCCTGCTTATTTTGTGCCAAAGGAAAACATCTTTAAGAGTCTGTCGGAAGGCATTCGCTTTGTTTTTAAAAGCAGAATGATCCTTGGAGCATTAAGTCTTGATATGTTTTCGGTATTTTTTGGTGGTGCTGTAGCGCTAATGCCAATTTTTGCTCATGATATTTTGAAGGTAGGTGCTGAGGGACTTGGTTTTATGCGTGCAGCTCCTGCACTTGGGGCGGTGATTACCATGTTTATTTTGGCAAAATATCCGCCAATGAATAAACCCTGGAGAAATCTCCTTTTGGCAGTTGCCGGATTTGGAATTTCGATAATCTGCTTCGGACTTTCAAGAAATTTTTATCTCACGCTATTGTGTTTATTCTTTGAAGGAGCGTTTGATAGTGTCAGCGTGATCATTCGCTCTACTATATTGCAAATCCTCACTCCGGAAGCGATGCGTGGAAGAGTATCAGCCGTCAATGGAATTTTTATCAATTCTTCTAATGAAATAGGGGCATTTGAGTCGGGAGCAACGGCTAGGCTAATGGGCACCATACCCTCCGTTCTGTTTGGCGGAAGTATGACTATTCTGATTGTTATTTTTACCTATTTCAAGACAAAAAGACTCGTTCCATTAAGTTTAAAACAGATAAACAACCATTAGATTTGGTTGTTTCTTCCAGCTATAAGGTAGATTATTGAACCCAGAAATGGTGCGATTAGGATGACGATCAGCCATAATAACTTTGTATTTGTTGGCAGATTTCTTCTAAGAAGATCCATCAGGGTGTACACAATCAGGGCAAACCAAACGATACCCATAAGGAAGCGCAATAGGCCCCCGATAAACAGAATAATTGTTAATGTACTCATAGTGCTTTTTGTTTACGGCCCCAGAAAAGATAGACAACGGCTCCCAAATATGGGGCTATCAGAATAAACAGTATCCAGAGGAATTTCTGTGTGGTGCTCAGGTCTTTTGATCTTACGGTATCAAATATCGCAAAAGGAATGATCAGAAGAAGTGCAATGACGGCAAAAGCGATCATGATGGTCTCCCATAGCCCAATGTTAATATTTAGTAATGTGTACATCATCGCTATTAAATTTAATTAAAAAATTTACACTTACAATGAAATTTTCTCACCTATCTGCTGACGCCACATGGCATAATACAATCCTTTTTCGGCAAGCAACTCATCATGTTTACCTGCTTCAATAATATGGCCTTTTTCAAGAACAAAGATCTTATCGGCATGCATAATAGTTGAAAGCCGGTGTGCGATCAATATGGTTATATGATTACTAACCACAGAAACATTACGGATAGTTTCTGTGATTTCCTCCTCTGTTAATGAGTCAAGAGAAGATGTTGCTTCATCAAATACTAAGATATTTGGTTCCCGAAGTAATGCTCTGGCTATAGATAGACGTTGTTTTTCTCCACCGGAAACCTTTACACCACCTTCTCCAATGATTGTATCCAAACCTTTATCTGCACGTGAAAGTAGATTTTGACATGCTGCTTTTTGTAAAACGAGCATACAATCTTCATCGCTTGCATTTGGGCGTACAAAGAGCAGGTTTTCACGAATGCTTCCTGAAAATAACTGAGTATCCTGAGTTACAAATCCAATTTTCTCACGTAGTTCGTCCAGATCGATATTGGTAGATGATACATCATTGTAAAGTACCTGCCCACTACCGGGACTATATAGCCCTACAAGAAGTTTTACCAGGGTGGTTTTCCCCGATCCTGAAGGCCCAACGAATGCGATTGTTTGGCCTTTTTGAGTTTCAAAGGAGATATTTTCGAGTGCATTCCGGTTAGAAGACTGATGTTTGAAGCTTACAGTATCAAATTTTAGCTTGTTTATTCGACCTAAAATTGTTGGATTTTCTGGTTTTTTCTCTTTTGGGGTACTTAATATACCTCTGAAGTTCTCCAGAGACACTTCAGTCTCACGATAAATATTGATAATATTTCCAAGCTCCTGCAGGGGTCCGAAAATAAAGAAAGAATAAATAAATAGAGAGAAAAATTCTCCTACGCTGATCCGTCCTGCGAATATCAGGTAAAGCATCAGCAGCAGGATCATGTTACGAAGCAGGTTAACCAGAGTCCCTTGTACGAAACTCAAACTTCGAACATACTTTACTTTTTTAAGTTCTAGCTTTAAGATCTTATCTGTTGTGTTATTAAGACGTTTGATCTCTTGACTTGATAGTCCGAGGCTTTTTACTAGCTCAATGTTGCGTAGCGATTCGGTTGTTGATCCGGCAAGTGCTGTGGTTTCACTGACGATTGCTTTCTGAACAATCTTGATTTTCTTGCTTAAAACAGAACTAATTACCCCAAGCACAGGGATTACAGAGATGTAAACTACAGCGATCGACCAATGAATATTGATTGCATAAATAAATACAAAGCTTACACCAACTAATGAGGTAAATACAATATTGATGAGTGCGGTAATCAGTTTTTCACTATCAGTTCTTACTTTTTGGAGTATACCTAAGGTTTCTCCGCTTCGCTGATCTTCAAATACTGAATAAGGTAATTCCAGAGAATGTGCGAGTCCATCGGAATAGATTTTTGCTCCCAGGCGTTGTGTGATCACATTTACGTAGTAGTCCTGGAAATTTTTCGCGATTCGCGAAACCATTGCAACTCCCATTGCTCCCAGAATTAATAATCCAGCACCTTTAAAAAACTCTTCAGTTGTATATTCCTGATAGCGAGTTACATAGGTGTCTATGATTTTCCGAAAGATCCAGGGATCCAAAAGAGAGAAAATCTGGTTTACTGCAGCA
>JBIIWE010000464.1:0-2821 GCA_044339075.1 Daejeonella sp.
TAATTCCTGCTATTAAAACAGCAGATATTCCTGCTAAATTTCCAAAAGGGTTTACAGAGATCAAACCCTATTTGCGTATGACTCCGCAACCAAACAAATAATGGATATCAAAATATTAGAGGAGTTCTAAAAGAACTCCTCTTTTTTTGATATAAAATTGATATTTTCTTCTTTTCTTGCTTCAAATATTATATAAATAGAAATATTGATGTCTTAACATGCTCGCTCAATACTGTTAATTTTCTTTTTGGAAAGATTTAATACCTATTTAATAGGTTAATTAGCTAGCATAGCTCTAAATTCGAATAGATCAATTATTTAACTATTCGTTCACAGTTCAATACCAATCGTTCATTTTTGGGTCCGGTACAGAATAATAGGTACTCGTTTCCACCATCATTGATCTTTAATTTTTTCTTGATCTCTTCCGGACTTAAACCAAAGTTTCTGCAAATAATATTAGCTTTCTTTAATTGATTTTCTTTTATAAACGTACCATAGTCCCATGCCTTTTTCAAAATAAACTTTCTACCTGGAAATGAATTTATTAATTCATTGCTGGTATATAAATGAGTATGCTGATGAATTTTATGAATATAAAAATCACGGGTAATCAGCTTAAAACATCCTGCCTTAAGTAGTGCTGCATCAGGTTCATAAATATATTCTAAAGGCTCAGAGTAGTTATTGATTTGGAATTCTCTCTCTTCTGATAGTTTGAATTGATAGGTTTTTTCATCATCACCTAATAGTGCACAAGTGATCAGAGGGTCATCAGTTTCCTGTTCCTTATCTATAATTATTAGCAATTCCTTGCACTCATTTTTGATGCTGAGAACATGGATTGAGCTTACCTGTTTTAATTCCTTTATTGTTGATTGAATATCAAGGAGGGGAGCCGTTTTAATTATAATACGTGACGAATGATCCCTTAATAGTTGCAAATTGCTGATTATATCGGGTTCACAATCTTTAAGCATAAAAACCTTCTTTGAGCTTATTCTTCTTGAAGGATCAATATAAATGGTGCTAAATATCTTATTTGAGATTAGGAGATATTCTAACCCGTTTGAATGAATATAATCGATGTCAAGACCAAATATACTTGAGTTATATTCAGATATTTCAGAAAGCTCCTGATTAATCTCACAATGGGTCACAGACTTTGCTTTCATAGCAAAAAATAAGGTATCGACCCCAATACCTCCAGTAAGATCAATAATTTCATCACCTTGAATTAATTCAGCTTTATATTTTGCTGTAATTTCTGATGATGCTTGTTCAATGGCAAGTTTTGGCGGATAATAAATACCTTCTGTGTTGAACCAGCGGGGTAGTTTTATTTCACATCTTTTTTTGCTGTCTGTTTGTTCAGCCAGTTCTTTTGAATTTACTAAAGGAAAGGGACTCTTTTTAAGGCTTAGATTGGGTATATCAACTTGTAGGTTATTGTTTATATACCTCTGAACTACGCCATCTAATATATTCTTATTCACAACTTTACTGCAAGATTATTTGTGCAGTATTCCGACTGAATTGCTCCATCATGACGGTTCTTCCTGCTAGTATAGTATCCAGTTTATCTCTTTTGAAATGCCTTACTGTAAGAAGATCTAGTCCTACATTATATTTGCATTTAAACTTATCCTTCAGGATATCATATAGTTTGTTGAATTTAGCTTCATCCTGGTTGAAGCACACAGACAAACTAAGCGCAGAACGCTGCATCATATTTAGTTTGATATGAACCTCTGAAATACGTTGTAACAGAAAAATAAGAATATGTTCATCAATGAATGAAAAGTCCTTTGATGAGATCGATAATAACATCTGATCTTGCTTGACAATTATTGCAGATATGTTAGTATTCAATTTGGCAGAAGAGTCAATTCGGGTTCCCTTTTCTTCTGGAAACAAGAATGGCCTGACAAATAGGGGAACTCCCGCATTCTGTAATGGTTTTATTGTTTTGGGGTGAATAACTGTTGCTCCGTAATATGCCATCTCCAATGCCTCAGAATAGGGGAGCTCCTCATATTTTTCTGAATCTTTAAACAATCTTGGGTCTGCATTCATGATTCCGGGAACATCCTTCCAAACGGTAAGAGATTCAGCATTTAGACAGGAAGCAAATATGGCAGCAGAGTAATCAGAACCTTCACGACCTAGCGTAGTACTGAAATTTTCTGAAGTCCCTCCAATAAAACCCTGTGTAACAACTGTTTGCTTTTCAAGTATATTCTTTAATGCAGGCATAGAAGATCTGGTTTTATCCATATCGATGATGCCTTCCCTGTAAGTATTGTCAGTATGGATGAAATCTCTCACGTCCAACCATTTGGTATCTATTTTGGTTGCATTTAGATAAGCAGCTACAATTCTGCTTGAAAGGAATTCACCTATCGAAACTATCTGGTCATAGTTGAAATCATAATCTGGATGTGGCTCATCTTCTAGCATCCATTCTATTTCAACAAAGGTATTTGCAATCTCATCGAAAACAGGATGAACTTTGTTTTCAAAAAGTTCAATCATGATGTTTTCATGGAATTGTTTTATTGCTTTGAGAATTTCTTGTGCATCTTCCTTTCCTTCAACATATGACTCACAAAGTTTTTCTAGTGCATCAGTAGTTTTTCCCATTGCAGAAACAATGATCAAAATCTGATCACTACTATTTGTACTTACAATTTTTGCCAGATTTTTAACGGATTCCGCATCTGAAACTGCAAATCCCCCAAATTTAAATACCTTTATCAATGGTTTATATAATTTTTATAAATAATTGAATAATAATTGTTTATAATTAAAAATTAAATTT
>JBIIWE010000465.1:0-2820 GCA_044339075.1 Daejeonella sp.
TTGCGGAAGGTTTAGTTGGATCATTATAGTGAGCCATCATTGCTGTCATTGTAACATCGTCATAATAGTTACGACCATTTACACGCATATAAGCCTCATTCATAAAAGCAATTCTATCCTTTGTATCTATGAATTGAATTCTAGTAGTAGGTTCATTAGTCACGAAATTGGTAGATAAAGAGACTTTCGGCTTCTCATTCTTCTGTCCACTTTTGGTAGTTATTAGCATAACACCATAAGCTGCACGTGCACCATAGATTGCGGCAGAAGCTGCATCTTTCAATACTGTAACACTTTCAATATCACCAGGATTAAGCTGATTTATGTCCATTGGAATACCATTCACCAGAATTAAGGGACTTCCTCCGTTGATAGAAGTATTACCACGAACATTAAATGTAGAACCCTGACCAAGAGATCCATTGCCCTGAGTAATATTCAGGTTGGATACCGTACCTTGAAGGCCTTGCCCTAGATTAGTAATAGGCCTGCTTTCCAATACCTTCGAAGAAACAGTTGAGACTGCACCTGTCAGGTTTATCTTTTTCTGTGTTCCATAACCTATTACAACTACCTCATCAAGGTTGGCAGCATCTTCCTGCATACTTACATTGATGGCAGTCCTGTTATTTACAGGAATCTCTTGCGATATATATCCTACATAGGTAAAAACCAATATCTTGTTACCATCTGGAATATTTAGTGAATACTGACCATTCACATCTGTGCTGACCCCAGCGTTTGTACCCTTAATTTTAACACTTACCCCAATTAGTGGCTGTCCTGAACGGTCTATTACCTTACCGGTAATAGGAATCTTTGCCTTCGTATCAGTTGGTAAACCATTCTCTGTTTCTAGAGAACCATTAACAGGTATTTTAGTTCGGATATTACTCAGAACAATACGATTATCAAAGGCTTCATACGAGATACCGTTTGAATTAAAGAGTTCATCCAAAACCAATCCTAATTTTTGGTCTTTGGCCTGAATTGATATTTTTTGATCAATATTGACCACATTTCTGCTGTAAACAAATTTGATGTTTGCATCTATTTCAACTTGTTTTAAAGCCGCGCTCAATCTAGCATCATCCATCGAAATGCTCACAACTCGGTTCAACACAGTCTGGGCATTACTCTTTTCTGCAAAAGAGATCCCGGTAAAAAGAATTACAATTACTAACTGACTAAATATGTTCTTCATGATATTGCGTAAAGCAACATTGTTAAGTATAAATTTCATACATTTGAGTGTTTTTTTCTTGTTAGAAATAAGACAATTAATCCAGAATTCATATCAGATTCACTGGTGTTCTGGAGAAACCGGAGTGGTAATGACACTCCGGTTTATTTCGATATAAACTCTATTCTGTTTTTGTTATCATTGTACATTGGTTTAGGTTTGATGTTTAGTATTCAATTAGTTATTGTTAGTATATAAAATAATACCATCGTCGCTTATTTCATTTTCAACATTTAAAGATTTTCGAAGCATTTCAAGTATTGAAGGCAAGCTTTGATCATTAAAATCAGCTTTCAGCACATAATCAAGTAACTTTTCATCGGCAGTGCTAATGTTCACCTTAAACTGGGCATTCAAGACTTTTATAACTTCTCTGATCGGTTCATTATCAAAAGTCATCGTTTCTTTATGCCAAATACTCATAGCAGAAGTTTTCTTCTCTATGCCTTTCTTTAACAAGTCACTAGCTGTTAGATAAGTAGCTGTTTGCTGAGGTAATACTATAAGCTCAGAATCTTTCCTTGTCTGAAGCTGAACAGATACCTTACCTGTTAAAACAGATAGTTCAAAAGGAATATTTTCATATGCCCGTATACGAAAACTTGTCCCCCATACTCTTGTTATCACATTACCACTATAAATTATAAACGGGCGTTTGGGATCAGGAGACACTTCAAAAAACGCTTCACCCTGCATTTGAACTTTTCTTAATGTAGAAGTAAAGTTGTGAGGATAAATCACTTTACTTTTCGGATTAAGCCAAACGATACTCCCATCTGACAGAACTAACTTTTGGATAGCCTTTGTCATATTGACAACATGCACATCCCCTAAGTCAGAGAAGGAGGATTTTTTTTGAACATAAAAGAATACTCCAATAGTCAATATAAGCATTGCAGCAACACCTGATAATAAATACAATGTTCTGGAAACAGTCTTTCGTTTGTTCGTTTGTGTGGATTTTAATTCTAGGGAAGCAACATTCCTTTTTATATTGGTCAATAACCGGAATTTAAGCTCTTTTTGCTGTTGAGAAGTAATGAAATCTGCAGGATCTTGTTCTGTTTCAAATGAGTTGTACCACTCATGAATGGCAGCTATTTCCTCCGGATTGCAATTTCCTTTTAAATACTTCTTAATTAACTTTTTCAAAATATCAATTTCATTAATTCTCTTTTTCCAAACATTTCAGATAAAGGCTATATACTATAGACAGTTATCCGGGCAATACCCCTTGCTCTTCTAAATAGAAAAATGAAAGATATTTTTAAGCAATACTTTTTATCTGTTTATTTTGCTTGCTTTTATTTTACAGATGGAGTGTTTGATGATTAAAATAATCATTTCCTCCTGGGCTTAATAATTATTTTAATCATGTGGAGTTCATCGTATTATTCAAACACACGTTGAATATCTGATGAAAAGTTAAATCTTTAAAAAATCCAGGATGCCATTCTACTTATGTCGGTTAAGCCAACTCTTAACTGTTTGATAGCCTTTGTTAAATGGCCCTCCACTGTTTTTTCGGAGATTCCCAGAACTTCAGCAATCTCCCTATTGGTTTTGTTTTCTTTGCG
>JBIIWE010000037.1:0-9934 GCA_044339075.1 Daejeonella sp.
GGTACCCTGCATGGCAGCGATGTAACGATCAGGAGCTCCTATACGAAGGATGGGGTGCGCATCAATTTTTCTTTTACCGGAACAACAGATGGGAATACCATGCATGGCAAGGTGAGCCTGAGCGAGTATGGCGATGCAGAATGGACTGCAAAACGTCATGATTACCGACCTGCAGGTTCTCCAAGATCTCGAGGATAATGCAAGGCAATGAGCAATTATTCCGGAAATGAATTAATATGACAGGTCTACGAATTGTTTTGGTCCTTATTTCTGTTGCTTTCTGTTTATTCAGTGGCACCAATAAGTTTATGCAGCAGCCATGGAAAGCGCCGGCTTGGACAGACAGCCTGTATAATCCATACAATATTGAACCACTGACACTTCCGCAAGCACAGGAGGTTTACAATTTGCATTGTATTCGATGCCATGGAGGACAGGGACAAGGTTTTGCACAGGAGCATACTGCTCAGGAAGTGCCTGATTTTAAGCAAGATTGGGTCAGGCAGCAAAGTGATGGTGCTTTATACTGGAAAATACGTGAGGGCAAAGGAATCATGCCCAGCTATAAGTTTAAATTCTCTGATGAGCAGCAATGGCAGCTGGTGGAGTATATCCGGGATCTTTCAAAGCCGTTTGATCAGCAGAATAATCCATTTAAGTCATTAAAGGATTGATACTAAATATTTATTAACTTTAAAAAGTCAAACTTTAAAAACATCCTTATGAGGAACATTACTTCTTTTTTTATCGCTTTAGTCCTGCTTGTTTCAGGAATTCAATTTTCATTCGCTCAACCCGGATCAAAAGATATTATTTATGCGGGTACCTCATCAGCCAGGGGAAGTAAAGGAATTTATGTTCTGGAGTTTGATCGTTCCAATGGAAAACTCAAGGAATTGCAAACAGTTACTGAGGGTAATGGCCCCGGTTTTCTGGCTTTGAGTCCGGGTAAGGATTTTTTATATTCAATCTACGGCAAAGGCACAGGTACTGATGGAAACGGAGCGGTTATGTCTTTCAAAATCGATCCGTTTACGGGCTTAATAAAGAAATTAAATGAACAATCTGTTGAAGCAAAAGGACCTGCACACATTAGTATAGATCCGAAAGGAAGGTTTGCATTTACAGCCAATTATGGAGATGCAAGTGTAACTGTATTTCCGATAAATTCGGATGGCACGCTGGCTAAAGCCTCTGATTTTGTTAAGCATACCGGTAGCAGTACTAATCCACAGCGACAGAAGGAGCCACATCCACACTCCAGCATTCCATCCTCCGATGGTAAGTTTTTGTACGTTTCTGATTTGGGCACAGATAAGATTATGATTTATGAAGTTTTGGATGCTGGAAAATTAAAACCCGCTGCTGTTCCGTTTGTACAGGTAGCTGCAGGTTCAGGCCCCAGACATTTTAAGATCCATGAGAATGGTAATTTTGCCTATTCTGTTGATGAATTATCCAATACCATTGTTGCCTTTAAAGTAAATAAGAAAACAGGAGCTTTGACAATTCTTGAACGTTTAAGTATGCTTCCCGAAGGTTATAAAGAGGTTACCTATGCTTCTGATGTGCATTTTTCGCCTGATGGTAAATTTATTTATGCCTCAAACAGAGGGCATGAGAGTTTGGTAATCTACCAGGTGAATGCGAAAAACGGAAAACTAAGTATGGTTGGGCATGAGCCTACGGGTGGAAAGCATCCCAGGAATTTCATGATCGACAGAAAAGGAGAGTTTGTGCTGGTTGGCAATATGAACACAGATAATGTGGTTATCTTTAACAGAGATGCAAAAACAGGCTTGTTGAAGCCTAACGGACAGCAATATACTATTCCCGGGATAACTTGTTTGCTGCAGTTGTAGTAGGTAAATTGCTGGCGCACGCGCAATGTCATTATTTAAGGATTACGATCCTGACGAAAGTCAGGATCTCCTTCATTATTACAAAATGCATTGTCATCCGATAGCTATCGGATCTGGCGAAGGCCAGAACCTTCTGCCCCCTTAAATAATGACATTGGGCGCACGCGTGTCGCTTGTGCCTTTCCTGGTTGGTGTTTTCCCCAACCACCTTCCTAAAACACCGGATTATCCCTGATCGGCAGTTTAGCGAATTTGTTCACATCAATACTGGGGTAACCGAAATCATCAACTACTTTACCCTCAATCAGATAGCATCCTTTACCACGGAATGGATATGCCGGAGTACTTGCCGGGAAGTGTATGGTATCCAGGAAGTTGCCTTCATTGTCTAGAAAAGTTCCGAACCACATCTTTTTATTGTTCTTTGTGCGGACCGGTTTTTCACAGACGTAATTGCCTACCGTCCGGATAATCTGTCCGATATGTTTACTAAGATCATCTGCCATCAGGTCGCCGCGGTAGCTGGTTCTGAGCAGGTCGAACATATCCATGCTAAGCGGGTAACCCAACAGTTCCAGCTCATTATAGGCATCCTCCAGCATAGAGGTTTGCAGTTCGGGAAGATAAAATTCTTTAGCTTCTGTGCAGAACAGTTCCGTACTTTGCTTTGGTACAGTTTTGCTGCCCAGGTAGTTATGAACTTCCCACAAAAGCTCTTTTTTATTACTTCCGGTAAAGCGCAAAGCACCAACCCTAATCAGGATGATCGCCTGCTCCAGATTGATTCCGGTACGTTTTATCAGATCGGCAAGATCTCGGTATGGGCCATTGGCGTTTCGCTCTGCGGGAATCAGTTCCATAAAATGACTTTCTAGTCCCTGTATGCCGATAAAACCCATCCATGCATCTTTACCCCTGATGCTGACCTTTGCATCGCTTTTGTTTACACAGGGCAGATGCACATTTGCGCCAGCTTTTTTCAATTCATGAACGTACACCCAGCGCTGGTAAAAGCCACCGTAATTATTGAGTACGGCCACCATAAATTCTAGCGGATAATAGGTTTTAAGGAAGAGGCTCTGGTAGCTCTCCACGGCGAATGAAGCGGAATGGGCTTTGGAAAAACTATATCCGGCAAAGGATGATACCTGCCGCCACACTTCCTTCGTAGTTTCTTCATCCCGGCCGATCTCTTTGGCGCGGTCGAAAAAGCGTTGCACCAGACGGTCGAATTCCTTTTTAGAGCGGTATTTTCCGCTCATACCCCGCCTGAGTACATCGGCATCGGTGAGGTCGAGCCCGGCGTAATGGTAACAGATTTTGATCACATCTTCCTGGTATACCATCACTCCGAAGGTCTCCTGCAGATGTTCCTTCATCACCGGGTGCAGGTATTTTACATTTTCGGGGTCATGGAAATTCTGAATATAAGTTTTCATCATCCCTGAAGAGGCAACACCCGGTCGGATGATCGAGCTGGCTGCAACAAGAGTGATATAGCTTTCGCATCCCAACTTCTTCAGTAATTGACGCATGGCCGGCGATTCAATGTAAAAACATCCGATCGTATCTCCGGTCTTCAGCTGGGCATTGATCTTAGGATCCTTCATGAATGATTTCACATGATGGATATCAGGCTTTTTGAGCTGGTTTTCAAGGATCAGGTTTACGGCTTCCTTGATATGTCCGATACCCCTTTGACTAAGAATGTCGAATTTTTCATATCCTATCGATTCTGCTTCATACATATCCCATTGCACTACGGGCATGCCTTTAGGCGGTAGATCCAATGCGGTATAATAGGTGATCGGTTCTTCCGAGATCAGCACCCCGCCTGCATGAATGGATCGCTGGTTGGGCATATCCTGCATCATGTTCTGAATAGCCAGTATTTTATAGAAGGTAGGATTCTCGCGGTTCTCGCTGAACCGGGTCGGGTCGGTAAAACTATCTATTTCCTGTCGCGGTAGCCCCATTACTTTGCCGATCTCACGAATGATCGAACGATCTTTAAACGTGCTCATCGTACCCAGTAAGGCCGTATGTTTACTCCCATATCGCTTAAAAATATAGTCCTGCACATCTTCCCGTTCATCCCAGCTGTAATCAATGTCGAAATCCGGCGGACTACTCCGCTGCCGGTTCAGAAAACGCTCGAAATACAGGTCGAGTTCTATGGGATCTACATCAGTAATGCGCATGCAATAGGAGACGATGCTGTTTGCCCCCGAGCCCCTTCCAATATGGTAATAACCCCGAGCCATAGAATAGCGGATAATATCCCATGTGATTAAAAAATAGGCAGAAAAGTGCAGTTCATCGATCACCTGAAGCTCATTTTTTACCCGTTTTAAAGCCTCTTTGTTGGAGCGGCCATAACGATATTCCATCCCCTCCATGGCGAGCTTTTCCAATAGGTCTTTATCATCTTTGGCATAGCCTGTGAATGTTTTCCTGTTCTTTGAGCCCTTTTCAAACGTACTGCTGCAAGCATTCATCAGCTTTTCAGTATTGCTGATAATGAAGGGGTGTGAGCTGTAAAGTTCTTTTAGTTTTTCGGGAGGCATAAGGATCTCATGCTCATGGCATTGGTCATTTTCTCCGATCTTGGATAAGAGGGTGTTCAGATCTATCCCACGTAAATACTTGTGCAGGCGGTATTCAAGTTTATTGCTGATACTGACCGACTGAAGGGCGACGATCTTTTCCTTTATTTTGGATAGGGGCCTTCCGAAAAGCTTACCCAGATCACGGTAGGGGATCCCCAGGTATTCATTTTCTTTGAGCGTAGGATGTTCCTGAGCATAGGGATAGATGATGCATGCATTCTGAAAATCCCAGGGCTTGTCGGGCAGCTTCATGCTGTTCAGATTGTAGAAACTCAGAAAATCATTGAGTTCTTTCATACCTTCCCTGTTGCGGGCTATCCCAATATAAAGCATCTTACTGTCCCGCCTGAATTCGATGCCGGTAATGGCCTTTATGCCTTTGTTATGGCATTCCCGGATGAATTCTATTGCCCCTGTAGAATTATTGATGTCGGTGAGAGCCATTTGTTCTATTCCCAGAATTTTAGCCTGTTCCACCAGCCTTTCTATGGAGAGCGTGCCATAGCGTAAACTATATTGGGAATGAACATTCAGATACATGGCTTAAAGCTTTATATTAATGGTTGATGCCAGTTTCACGGCCTTCTCACCGAACCGGTTCCGGATGCGGTCCATGGCCTGATAAAGTTTATACTGTTCTTCTGAGGCACTGTAAAGATTGATCTGCTCATGCCCGCTGACCAGTTGCGAAAGTTTAACCCCAACCAAACGAAGCAGCATGCGCCGGTTATACAATTTGTCAAACAGCTCTTTCGCTTTGCCAATCAGGAAGGAGTCAAGTGTGGTATAGGGTATTTTAGTCTGCTGGGTATGGGTTTCGAAATTGGAGTAACGGATGGTTATCGTGATACAGGCCGTCAGTTTTCTTTGCGCCCTGAGTTGAAAGCAAAGGTCGGTGACCATGGATGTGATTAACTGCTTGATGGTATGTGTATCAATGCTGTCGGTTTCGAAGGTGCTTTGGGTACCGATCGACTTTTGCTCACGGTAGGGCAGGACCGGCGAATTGTCAATTCCATGGGCTTTCTGCCATAGGCTTGTTCCATTATTTCCAAGTACTTTGAATAGCTGCTCCTGCGGGATCTGCGATAAAGTGTAAATAAAGCGAACCCCCATTTCGCTGAGCTTGATATAAGTTGCCTGACCCAGGCCTGGTATTTTTTTAATGGAGAGGGGGTTTAAAAAAGGCTGTACCTCCTCAAGAGGTACCTGCCGTTCTCCGTTAGGCTTACATTCATTGGTGGCTATTTTTGAGACCGTTTTATTGACCGATAAACCAAAAGAAAGGGGCAGACCTGTTTCCTTCATCACGTGAAGCCTCAGTTCATGTGCAAATTTCATGCAGCCATAGAAACGGTCCATGCCAGTCATGTCTATATAGTGCTCATCAATGGATGCTTTTTCAAGTACCGGTACTTTTTCCTGCAGAATATCGGTGACGATGTGAGAGTATTTGCTGTACTCCTCCATATTGCCGCGGATGAAGATGGCATGCGGACAAAGCTGCCGGGCCATTCTGGAGGGCATGGCCGAGTGAATGCCGAATTTACGGGCTTCATAACTGCAGGATGCAACTACCCCGCGATCGGAAGTGCCCCCGATGATCACCGGTTTTCCAACCAGGGAAGAGTTCTTCAGAAGCTCTACGGATACAAAAAATGCATCCTGATCAATATGTATGATTTGTTTATCCATCAGCATAAATTTAGTTGCAGGGAAACAAATTTATGCTAAAATTTTTAGCAATTATAATAATTTATGAATTCATTTATTTGTGGATATTGAGATTGCTCAATGCTTATTTCATAAGCAGATGAATAATTTCCCCCATTTTTTTTAATAAAAAACCACTAGTGTCGGTAGAAAGCTTGAAATGGAATTTCCTAAAGATTTAGGAGGTTCCAAGCGAAAGCTTGAACCGATAGTAATCGAATGACAATCCGCGTGGGGTGGATGTGGAGATAAGTTAAACCTTGAATACAGCCTCCGCTGAAACCTTTAGCTATCGGATGATAAGCGCTGGTTAGGATTGGAGGTTCCAGCCTGCGCTGGAATGACAATCCGCGTGGGGTGGATGTGGAGATTCCAGCCTGCGCTGGAATCGGTTCAGGCTACTTACCTAATTTAACGAACCAATCCGCTGCAAGATCATGCCAATCAGGATTATGTTTTTCAATTAAATTATTTTTCCAGGCTCGCTGCCAGGTCTTTAAATGTTTTTCTCTGGCGATGGCTAAGTTCACATCGGTAAATACTTCATACCACACCAGATTATTGCAATTGTATTTACTCGTGAATCCATCAACGAGCTTTCGTTTATGCTCATATACTCTTCTGCGAATATTGTTAGTAAAACCGATGTACAAAACGCTATGATATTTATTAGAAAGCATATAAACAAAATATTCCCGCATTGCTCAAAATTGCAATCCCCGAGATACCTAAAGAAAAAAAATGAGCTAAAGGATTGTTTCATTTATTAAACGGTTCGGCATTACGATTCCAGCTGGAATCTCCTTTTCCCCCTCCAACGCTTGTCATTCCCGCGAAGGCGGGAACCTCTCACTGTATCCCACAAAGTGTTATGCTAGCAAGGGCTGGATTCTCCTTTACCCCACTCATTACTTGTCATCCGGTAGCTATCGAATGACAATGGATTTTGTAATAATGGAGGAGATCCTGAATTCGTCAGGATCGTAATCCTTAAATAATGACATTGAGCGAAAGCTGGAACCTCATTTTGCTTATCCTATAATTTTGATAAAACAGGGGGAATGCTTTTAAAAACATTAATAAATTCCCATTTAAATTTACAGCTAGCAAATTTGACAAGAAGTTTAATTTTAACCGGATAACAATAAAAAACAAAATAAATTAGGTGTAAACAAAAAAACTTGAGTATAATTGTCTACTAATTCCATAGACTTTATATTAATACGATCAACTGGTCATGAAGCTAAAAGAAGGTGCAGTAGACGTACCGCGTAACATCTCTGAAAGGTCTCAGGAAAGAAAGTGGAAAAGAATCGCTTATCTGTCATTATTCAGTTTGGCGATGCTTTTTATCGCATATGCTGTTTACAACTATATTACTTATGCTTCTGTTGTAGAAATCAGTAAAGATCTCTCCGCGCAGATAGATGAGAAATTTATGTGGATGCTGCTGGTTGGTTTTTGTGCGCAGATCGTTGATGGAGCATTGGGTATGGGTTATGGGGTGGTTTCAACTACTCTTTTATTATCAGGAGGGTTAAACCCGGCAGTCATCTCAGGAAGTATTCATACTGCAGAAATGTTTTCAAGCGGAGCATCCGGTTTCAGTCATTACCGTTTTGGAAATGTGAACATGAAATTATTCAAAACCCTCCTCATTCCGGGTGTTCTGGGTGCGATCATAGGGGCCATATTTCTGGGTTATGCAGGAGATAATTTTTCGCAATGGATCCGACCTGTTATTTCGGGATATACCCTGCTTCTTGGCGTCAGGATATTAACCAACGCTTTCAAAGAGAAAAGAAAAGCACAAAAAGTTAAGCATGCAGGCTGGCTGGCCGGTGCCGGAGGTTTTCTGGATTCATTCGGAGGAGGAGGCTGGGGCCCATTGGTTACCAGTACTTTAATTTCTAAGGGTCGTACACCCAAATATGTAATCGGTTCAGTGAGCTTGACGGAGTTTTTCGTAACGATGGCCAGTGCACTCACCTTCTTTATCATCCTAGGTGTTAGCCATTGGCAAACTATACTGGGGCTAATCGTTGGCGGTGTAGTTGCCGCTCCCATTGCTGCAAGGTTGGCTGGTAAATTACCACTTAAAAAGATGTTCATCGGAGTAGGTGTACTGGTAATCATTTCCAGTTTGCGGATCATCTGGAATTCTATTGAGAAGCTTATTTAAGCTAAATTTTAACCGTTTTTCATTTGGGATACGCTGTTGATAAGTACCCGATTTTAGCTAAAGGAAGTCGTATTATTTCGTTGCTGCTAAAAGCTCCCAACACTCCTCAAATCTCATATTTTATAAATACATTTATCCTTCAAATAGGTATAAATGCTCAAAATTGCAATCATTGGTGGAGGTTTTTCGGGAACCATGTTAAGCACTCACCTGGTTAGGAATACGGCCGGTCCGATGGAGCTAATTCTGATCAATGAGCGTGATGTGCTCAATACAGGAATTGCTTATGATCCTTATTCTGAGAAATTTCTCCTGAATGTTATTACCTCCAGTATGAGTGCATTCCCTGCTGATCCAGATCATTTCCTGAACTGGGTAATGCTAAGGGACCATTTTAAGGGTAAAGAAAGAGAGCTGATCGGCAAATCATACCTGCCCCGGAAACTTTATGGAGAATATCTGAAGGATATTTGGGAAGAAACTCTCAGGCAAGCGAAAGAGAATCAGGTTATAGTCACCGTAATTAATTCTGCAGTTACTGATATTTCGCATTCCAAAGACTTTACTGAACTGATCCTGAAAGATGGCACATCAATAAAGGCACAATATGGTGTAATTGCCAGTGGCAATCATGTACCAGGAAATCCACAGATAAAAAGTTCATTTTTTACGGAGAGTGCGAATTATTTTCAAAATCCATGGCACAGGCACTCTGTTTCAGATCTGAATTCAAACAAACCAGTATTGATCATAGGAAATGGTCTGACTATGGTAGATACCGTTATGGGTTTGCTGGAGCAGGGTTTTAGCGGACAGATCATCTCGATATCTCCCAATGGCTTTAACATTCTTCCGCACAGACCTAATGGATTAGCCTATACAAAACTTGTAGAAGAGATCGACAGTAGTACCAGTCTATATCAGCTTGTCAAACTATTTAATAAGCATAAAAAGCTGGTCAGACAATACGGATTGTCGGCAGAGCCTATCATTGACTCGCTTCGGCCTTTGACACAAAAAATCTGGATCAATCTCACGATCAGAGAAAAACGAGTCTTCATGGCGAGGTTACGACATTTATGGGGCGTTGCACGGCATAGAATACCATTGAATATTCATGATAAATTACAGCAACTCAGGATAGATGGGCACTTGCAGATCTATTCCGGAAGGCTTATCGATATTATTGAAAATCAGGGAGAGATAAGCGCGACTTTCTTTGACAAGAAGCAGAGAAGGGAGGTGCAAATCCAGGTAAGCCGGGTGATCAATTGTACTGGTCCTGAAACTGATCTTTCTAAATTAGAAGATAATTATTTAAAAAATGGACTATTGAAAGGTCTTTTAAGCCAAGATGAACTGAAATTGGGTATTAATGCCGATCCAAATACGTTTGAAGTGATCAATAGCCTTGGGTTTGTTGAGTCTGGTTTATTTACCCTTGGCTCAAATTTAAAGGGTATTCTTTGGGAGAGTACAGCGGTGAGCGAAATTAGAGTTCAGGCAGAACAGATCGCTAAGAGAATTCATTCTTTGAATGCTGAAAAGCTTGCATTTAAAAACCTAAA
>JBIIWE010000466.1:0-2798 GCA_044339075.1 Daejeonella sp.
ATATGAAATTGAGGCTATTTTGCTATTCCTGCTTCTGAAACCAACATCAGTAATGCAAATTTAATGGCCTCTGCACCTTTTTCATTGATCCACCATTCATCGAGTGAATGTGCATTTTCACCTTTTCCACCACGGCCAATCGTTATGCTGGGAACACCTAAAGAAATGGGAATATTTGAGTTCGTTGATCCTGTTCCAGCAAATGCTTTTCCATTAAAGAATTCAATAACTGCTGCAGCTCTTTGTATCAATGGCAGATCCTCTCTCTGAACTCCAGAAGGACGTTCGCCAATTTTTTCAAAATTCAGACTTAGTTTTGCTCCGGTTTTTACTCCTGAATTGTAGTCGTTAAGTGCTCTGTTCGTCTGTTCTATAAGTATTTTCTCAATACCTTTTAATTTCTCCGGACTTAATGAACGCATATCAACTTCGATCCATGTTTCAAAAGGAATAGAGTTTACTGATGTTCCACCGCCTATACGGCCCACATTGAAAGTTGTTTTTGGTCCTGAACTAACATAATCGCTTGCGGCAGTGCTAAAATAATCTATTGCTTTTCCCATTGCATGGTGTGGGTTGGCTAAACCAAATGCACCCCATGAATGCCCTCCTGGACCGTTAAAAGTAATTTTATATCGTATGGAGCCTAATCCATTAGTAACTATTCTATTGATATCGCCTCCATCGATTGCAATGTGTGAGTCTATTTTTAGTGTGCCGGATTTAAATATATTTTTGATTCCTCTAAGGTCACCTAAGCCTTCTTCACCCACGGTAGCAGCAAATAAAATGTCAGATTCAGTAGTAATGGATGCCTTATTTATTGCTTTTAATACGGTTAACATCATGCTTAGTGCCCTGGTATCATCCCCAATTCCTGGAGCATAAAGTGTATCACCTTTAATTTTAACAGTTACGTCAGTTTCTAAAGGGAAAACTGTATCCAGATGTGCATCTATCAAGACAGTTTTTCCATTCCCATTTCCTTTTCTTAAGGCTAGTACATTGCCTTCCTTATCTATCCAAATACTATCAATACCTGCTTCTTTGAGCATTTTTTTAAAATATTCAGCTCTTTTTTGTTCCTGAAAGGGAGGTGCAGGAATTTGAGTAAGTTCAATAAGCTCCTTCATGCTTGTAGGCTCCAGTTCCTGAATAATTTCAAATGCTTTTTGAATTTTAGCAGAACTGCTTAATTTGTCAATCTCCTTTTTGTAGGATGATTGTGGAATAATGTTTTTTTCATTCTGAGCATGTAAAAAAAATGTTGTTAAGAAAACAATAGTGAACAGGAGGAGTTTTTTCATGGATGGGATGCTTAATTCCTAAATTATCTTAAATAAATATATGAATTCAAATTCCGGCTTAAATTATATAATTTCTACTGATATAAACCCGAGTAACAGGTGTATTAAGGATGCAATTTAATTTTCCTGATACCGATCAGAACAATGATGAAAAAGCTGTAAACAATAAAGAATGGAACGATGTATTGAATTAAATTCATGGGAAGCATAAATGCAATGATGAGCAATTGAAAACCCAATCCATAAATCGAAATTAAGGTCATGAACCAGGATGGAAAGATTTTGACTTTAAAAGCCTCAGGATCTAAAACATGGATTATTTTATCAAAAAAGCCATATACCAGGTAATATATGGAGAATAAAATATCTACTGAACGCTGATTTTCTCCGGGTAAAGCTATTGGCGAATTATGTTCAAAGATCTTACTGGTTGTATCACCACCCTCTGAACTATTTCTTAAAATGACGTAATAATAATTATAAAGTGTTCCCTGTAGTTGTATTGCAAAAAAAGCAAAGAAGGCATATATAAAACTACTTTCTGTGACATATGCTATCGTCATGAAGATTAAAAAATTCAAAATTATGTCAAAAACACTGTCCAGATATCTTCCTGTATAGGAAGGAGTTTTATTTATTCTGGCCAGTTCCCCATCGGCAGCATCAATAATTGATTTCAGAATGATAAAAAAGGATGCACCCCAATAATAGCTATTAAATATGCAATAGATCGCTATTAGTCCGCAAATACCGAAAAGTAAAGTTACATGAACAGGAGTGATAAAAGTATTGCTTACCTGATTAGCGAATAATTTTCCCATTGGCCTCCCATAATCAGATAAATCGAGAAATTTATCGCGGGCATGAAGTTTTGACATGATAGTCCTGAACGAATAGCTTGCAACAATATAGATGCGGATGCAAAGGTATGATTGTTTAAACGTTTAATAATGAAAATTGCAATATCTTTGGTATATAACTCTTTTTGTCAGAACTACAGGTTATTTTAGATCAAAAAATTAATAGCATTAATATTTTATCAGCACTTAATAGCGAGATATTCTACCTGGAAATAAGGTCTTGTTTTGTTTTTCTAAATTTTTTACTGTAACTATTATTAATTTTTCTATTGATACTATTATTGAATTTTCTTTTATTGGTGCTTTTTAACTTATTCATTTATAGCCTCTAAGGGCTATCAAATTTACCCTGGATTGCATTTCAGTTTTTTATGACAAAAGTGCGACCCAATTCCTTCGTTAAAATTAAAACATTACCATTATAATTGCGTCAAATTAATACGATAATATACTAATGAATACGAATAGTACGCTACGCAACCTGATCAACGCCGAGGATGAATTATTGGACTTGATCTCTGATGAGCATATTTCTACTTCTTTTGATACTCCTTTAAGGACTAATGCATTTGAAATGGATGACGATATAAAAATCCAGCTAATCAGTAAACATTTTACTCAAATTATGGAT
>JBIIWE010000532.1:0-2795 GCA_044339075.1 Daejeonella sp.
ACACCTCACGTATTTCAACGTTTGAAGTAATTTTCTCTTCAAATTCAGGGTCAAGCATACCTTCCATTGCAGCTTTAACTTCATTGATAGCATCGTAAATAATAGAATATAGACGAATATCGATCTGCTCAGCTTCTGCCAGTTTACGGGCACTTGCTGAAGGACGAACCTGGAAACCAATGATGATTGCATCAGAAGCTGAAGCGAGCAATACATCAGATTCAGAGATCTGACCAACTGATTTATGAATGATATTAACCTGAATCTGCTCAGTAGAAAGTTTCAATAATGAATCGGATAATGCTTCGATTGAACCATCCACGTCACCTTTAACGATCACATTCAACTCTTTAAAGTTTCCGATCGCCAAACGACGTCCGATTTCATCAAGCGTGATATGTTTCTGGGTCCGTAATCCCTGCTCACGTTGTAATTGTAATCTCTTATTTGCAACCTGACGGGCTTCCACTTCACTTTCCATCACGTTGAATTTATCACCTGATGTAGGTGCACCCTGCATACCAAGCACCTGAACAGGAGTTGATGGTCCGGCATGGTCTAATTTAACGCCACGTTCATTATGTAAAGCTTTTACCTTTCCGCTGTATCCACCGGCAAGTATGGCATCACCAACCTTAAGTGTTCCAGACTGGATCAATACGGTAGTAACGATACCCCGACCTTTATC
Organism: Daejeonella sp.; assembly: GCA_044339075.1. Lineage (GTDB taxonomy): Bacteria > Bacteroidota > Bacteroidia > Sphingobacteriales > Sphingobacteriaceae > Daejeonella. The sequence goes on from JBIIWE010000532.1 coordinate 689, forward strand.
CAAGGCTGCTTCGATAACAGTACCAACTGCACGTTTGTTAGGATTGGCAGTTAATTCAAGCATATCGGCCTCCAGACAAACTTTTTCAAGTAAAAGGTCGATACCCATTCCCGTTTTACCAGAAATTTCCTGACTTTGATATTTTCCACCCCAGTCTTCAACCAGAATATTCATGGTAGAAAGCTGTTCACGGATCTTTTCAGCATTGGAACCCGGCTTATCAACCTTACTGAAGGCAAATACGATGGGCACATTTGCAGCTTGCGCATGATTAATAGCTTCACGCGTTTGAGGCATCACACTATCATCCGCAGCAATTACAATAATTGCAATATCTGTTACATTGGCACCCCTTGCACGCATGGCCGTAAAGGCTTCGTGACCCGGAGTATCTAAAAATGTTATTTTTCTTTCGTTTTCAAGGGTAACCTCATAAGCACCAATATGCTGAGTAATACCTCCAGCTTCACCAGCGATCACGTTAGTTTTACGAACAAAGTCAAGTAAAGACGTCTTACCATGATCCACGTGACCCATTACAGTTACTATTGGAGCTCTAGGTAACAGATCTTCCGGCTTATCTTCTTCTCCGAATAATCCGCTTTCTTCGTCTTCAGGTTTTACAAATTCTACTTCATAACCAAACTCATCAGCTACAATGGTCAGGGTTTCAGCATCAAGCCTTTGGTTGATGGAAACAAACATTCCTAAGCTCATACAGGTAGATATAACCTGAGTTACAGGAACATCAAGCATGAGAGCTAATTCATTTGCAGTAACAAATTCGGTTACCTTAATGGTTTTGGACTGTGCTTCAAGTTCCAATGCCGCATCTTCAGCTGTTTGAGCAACGTCATCACGCTTCTGACGGCGTAATTTAGCACGTTGTGCAAATTTACCGGATTTACCTGCACCACTTAAGCGGGCAAGTGTTGCTTTGATCTGATCCTGAATTTCTTTATCCGTAGGTTCAGCCTTTGGAGCATCTGGTGTACGCGGTTTATTTCTGAAATCCGGACGAGCAGCTCCGCCAGCACCAGGTGCTGGTCTGCCTCCTCTGAAATCCGGACGATTTCCCTGATATCCGGGATTAGGTGCCGGACGTGGAGCAGGTGTTGCCTGTCCCTGAGGAGCTTGTCCCGGCTGACCGGGAGCATTATCTTTACGCTTACGTTTACGTTTATGATCAGCTCCTGCAGCTGCAGACGATGATGCTACAGGCTGACCACGACGTGGCTGCGCTATAGGCAATTCAATACGTCCGATTACATTGGGGCCGGTTAAACGTTCCGCTTTAGCGCGTATAACTGTCGCATTAGGGTTTCCCTCCTGCGTATTCGGTTTATTTTCTTGTTTTTCCTGTACAGGCGGAGTTGCTGGGGGAGTAATGGCAACTGGAGTTGCAACTGCTACCGGCTCAACCTTCTCTGGAGCCTTTGGAGTTTCTATAAGCTCGGGAAGCGGAGCTACTGGTTCAACCTTAGTAGCTTGTACAACAACTGGTTCTTTTACTGCAACCGGCTCAGCAATTACTGGTGCTGGAGCAGCAACTGGCTCAGGTATAACAACAGCTATAGGAGCAGGTTTTTCTGGTTCAGGGCTTTTCTTTTCAGGACGGGTTTTTGAGTTAAGTTGATCTAAATCAATCTTACCTACCACTTTTACACCTGGCAAAGAACCCTCTTCAGGTTTAGGTTCAACTGGTACAGTCTCCTTTGGTTTCTCAACCACAGGAGGAGTAAAAGGATTTACATTCTTGATCAGGATTTCTTCCTGTTCAAATTCCTTTGAATGCTGTGGCTCTGACTTCTCACCAGTAACAGGGACATCATCGCGCCGAATCTTACCTATAACAATTTGTTTGGCTTCCTCTTTTACAATCTTATCACCCTGATACTCCTTAAGAAGAACATCATACATCTCATCGGTGAGTTTAGTATTGGGTCTGGCTTCAACTTTGAAACCTTTTTTTCCTAAAAACTCAACCGCTGTGGACAAGCCAATATTCAGCTCCTTCGCAGTTTTAAGTAAATTTGTGCTTTTACCTTCTGACATTTATTATTTAACCTCGCTATTTTTGTACAAAAGTACGTTTTTTATATGTTAT
>JBIIWE010000467.1:0-2793 GCA_044339075.1 Daejeonella sp.
CCCAAACTACACGACCACTGCGTAAAGTTAATTCTGCTTCTAGTTTTTGTTTTCCTCTCAAGGCCATTCCACTGGCATCGATGTATCCAAAGTCTCCTTCACGGAGTCTGAATACCGCAATATCAGCATCGCTGCCAACACTCAGGTTACCCAATTCGGTACGTTGAATTACTTTGGCAGGATTCCAGGTTGATGCTGCAATCACATCAACCAATGGCATACCTAAAACCAAGAATTTAGAGGCGAGGTTAGCCATATCTTTGAAACCAGCATTCATACTACCGGTGTGTAAATCAGAACTTAAAACATCCGGCTGGAAACCCTGCTCCATGGCAGGTACAGCCTGACTCCAGTTAAAACTTCCACCACCATGACCTACGTCGAATATCAAACCTTTTTTACGAGCTTCCCAAACAAAGGGCTTCACTTTTTTGGTTTTTACATCAACAATCGCTTGTTTATGTTCCAGCATTTTGCCGTTTTTATCATATTCCTGATCGTAACGATAGGCATGGGTTAAAATATCGCCTGGGCGTAAATGTTTTAATAATAAATCTTCAAGAGGAAGGGGAGGAAGCGATTTTCCGAAATCCACCATCACCGGAATGCTGGCAATTCTGCCTGCCTCTACTGCCTTATCTGTTGGCTCCCAATCGTGACCAATATAATGAGCAAGCTTAATTCCAACAACAATATCCTTATTCTTTAGTGCCATGGCTCCAGTGAGTTTAGCATCCATATCGGTTTCATCCTGCTCATAGGCCTCGGTACCACGCATTCCTCCTCCTACAATGTTCATGAATGCAAGTACGCGAGTTTTAGAATGCTCAACAATATTCTTTCTGAATAATTCAATGTTTTTCCATCCTGAACCACCTGCATCTACAACAGTAGTTACTCCCGCACGGAAAGTGAATCCATCTGGCGGAAGAGCATCCAGACTATTACTTAGGTAATTATTCTCAGTACCGTGAAATACGTGTCCGTGAATATCAATCATTCCAGGGGTTACATAAAGTCCGCTGACATTGACTGTCTTTTTTGCCGAACTAGCCGGGATATCAGCTGCTACCCGAAAAACTTTACCGTCTTTAACGGCCACATCCATTTTGCCATTGATTTTATTTTTGGCATCTATTACATGCCCACCTTTAAGCAGAAGATCGATTTCTTGAGCGGATGAAACAAAGGGGCTAAATAACACAGTCATTATCAATATTAGGCTTAAGCTGATAGATGACCTGCTTTTCTTAGAATTGAGTTGGATATTCATTGTTTGAAATTTTTAGTTTTTTATAAAAATTCTATTATTTGTTAATAGCCTGTGGAGAATCCCAAATAGGGCCACTAACTCCATTCAGATCCCAAACGATCTTGCCAGCACGGATTGTTAATTCAGCATCCAGTTTCTGAGTTCCTTTCAGGGTATTTCTACGAACATCAGTAAAGCCAAATTCTCCTTTTTTAAGGCTGAAAACTGCAACGTCTGCTTCAGAACCAATGCTCAGATTGCCCAGATCAGGTCTGTTAATTACTCTCGCCGGACTAGCAGTAGATTTTTCAATTACTTCTTCCAGTGTAAGTCCGATATTCAGAAATTTAGACATCACATTAGCCATGTCTTTCATGCCACCATTCATGCTGTCAGAGTGAAGGTCGGTACTAATCACATCGGGTTTGAATCCTTGCTTGATAGCCGGTACCGCTTGGCGCCAGAAAAATGCACCACCACCATGACCAACATCAAATAATATTCCTTTTTTCTGGGCCTCAAAAATAAAAGGCTTAACTATTCCGTCATCATCTACTACGGTCTCACGATCTTTTGGTCCGTAAGCAAAGGTATGCGTGAATATATCTCCGGGACGAAGATGTTCCAGAAACAGAGATTTAATCGAATTAGTAGGTTGGTGTTCACCAAAGTCGACCATTACGGGCACTTTAGCCAATTTTCCTGCCTCTACAGCACGGTCAACCTGTGTAAAATCACCCCAATAATGAGCGGCTTTAATCCCAACAATAATTTTTGGATAAAGCTTGGTAATCATATAGGATGTCATTTCAGGGTTGAAATCATTTTTGTCCTGCTCCTCAAAACGGCCATACATTCCGTTTCCGGTAATATTTAAAAGGGCAAGGATACGGGTCTGGGAGCGGTCAATGTTTTGCTCTTTGAATAGCCGGAAGTTTCTCCAGCCTGATGATCCGGCATCTACTACAGTAGTTACACCCGCTCTGAAGGTAAAGGCATCTGCAGGTACAGCGGTTTGACCATCGGCAATGTAAGAACCGGGGTCATTTCCTTGAAATACATGTGCGTGCATATCAATGATTCCGGGAGTAATGTATAAACCGCTAACATCAACTGTTTTTTTAGCGGTATTAGCGGGGATGTTAACTGCAACTTTTACAATTTTACCTCCTGCTATGGCGACATCCATTTTCGAATTGATCTTATTTTTCGGGTCAATAACGTGACCGCCTTTTAACAATAAGTCTATTTCCTGTGCACTTACAGTCAGGCTTCCAAGTAATAGAATAAAACTCAGTAGAGCTAATAGGGAGTTCCCTTTTTTGGTAGTTTTCATTAATGATGTGATTTGTAAATTATTTTCCAATATAATGCAAGATTATTAATCAAAAGAATGAGAATTGGGATTTGCTTCATTAGATTCCTTGAAAAGGCCATTAGGACTAATTGCATCAATGAATTCGATTTTATAACAAGTTTATTACATTTATATGCCGCAATATAATGGCCTTCCGTATAATGATTAACAAGTATCAGTCAAA
>JBIIWE010000468.1:0-2790 GCA_044339075.1 Daejeonella sp.
GGTTTTTACCGGTTAAAAAAGGCCGTCAAACACGCATGAAAGAGCTCGCAAACGAAACACGCACCATGATCTTTTATGAATCTCCGCATCGATTGCTGAAAACTCTGGAGGAATTAGGCCTGTACCTCGGTGCAGATCGCCAGGCTTCCGTATCAAGGGAACTGACCAAAATGTTTGAAGAAACTGTCAGAGGAACGTTAGACCAAATTAAAATACATTACGAGACTCATACCTTAAAAGGTGAGATCGTTATTTGCGTTGCTGGTAAATAGGCCTATTAAAAAAATAAAATTATGTTGATCGAACAATATTTATCTGATGATCAGGATCCAAGAACTGCTGAGAAGGTCTTAGGAAAATTACGCGATATGCTTACCTCAGGTGAGGCCGTAATTTATCTGGCTATCCAGAAAAAACCAGCCGTAACTCTCATGCCCGATTGTATCGCGGTAACCAATAAACGGATCGTATTCTGTATTCCTGAAAACTTGGGACTTACAACCAAGTATATCACATTTACCTGGGCGGAAGTCAAAGAAGTATCTTTTATAGAAGCATTTTTTAGCTCAAAGTTTATCACCATCCCTCAAAGAGGTGAAAATATAGCCATTGATTATATACCCAAAGTTCAGGCAAGAAAACTGTTGCAATTCTGCAATGAGCAGCTTGAAAAGCATAAAACTATACCTTCGGGACCAGAAACTGCTTTGCAAAATGAAAATTTGGCTGATGATTATGCCTCTTATATTGAAGTTAAGGATGAAGATAAACCAGTAGTAAGTACTTTAGCGGATATGGAAGATGAACTTACCCAAAAACTGAAAAAGTTGAAAATTCTATTTGAAAAGCAACTCATCAGTCAGGAAGAATACGAACGTAAAAAAGCCGATATTTTATCTCAATTATAAATGAAGAAAAATTACCAGCTGGCATTGCTCAGCGCATTTCTGCTATGGCTAGCTTGGCCCCCAATCCCATTTACCGCTCTGATCCTTCTTGTGGCATTAGTGCCATTGCTTCAGGCAGCAGAAAACATCATTCTATCAGAGAGAAAAAAGAAAGGCAGACTGATCTGGCGAATCGCTATTATTTGCTTTTTCATCTGGAATACGGCCTGTATTTATTGGGTTTTCAACTCATTGAATGCAGTCATGCCGGCCTGGTTGGCAATTATTATTGCACAGATCCCTTTTGGTCTGGGCGCAGTACTGATGACCCTTGCCTTCTGGCTTTACTATCGCCTGAGATTGATTACAAGCAGAATTTGGAGTTATGCCGGATTGATCTGCTTCTGGATAGGGTATGAATACCTGCATCAAACATGGGATCTGGCCTTCCCTTGGATGAATCTTGGAAATGGTTTTGCAGAATCTCACTATCTGATTCAATGGTATGAATATACAGGTGTATATGGTGGTACACTGTGGATCTTATTATCCAATATTCTTGTTTTTGAAACCCTTCTTGCGGTAAAAAATAAATCCCAAAAAACAAAACAGATCAGACTTCAGATTTCAACAGCCGTTTGGATATTGATTCCCATAGTATGCTCCGTTCTAATCTATGTTAATTATGAGGAGAAGGTTAATCCTGCAAACATTGTTCTGGTTCAGCCCAATATAAACCCCTATGAAAAATTCGGAAAATTATCTGCTTCAGATCAGGTAGCAAAAATGATCAAGCTCTCAGAATCAATAGGGCAGACCAATACCGAATTTTTTGTGTGGCCTGAGACTGCCATTTCAAGAGGCACAGAAGAAAGAAGTTTCAGAGGAGATGAGAACTTTATCCAAATACAGAAATTCTTAAAAAATTATAAAAACGGAAACCTGATTACTGGAATAGAAAGCTTTGCCGTTTACGATACAGCAATGACAGAAACTGCAAGATATGACAGCAGATCAAATATCTATTTTGATGTTTTCAATGCCGCTGTCCTGATTGAGAATTCTGCAAAACTTCAATTCTATCATAAATCGAAACTCGTTCCGGGAGTAGAACAAACTCCATTCTCAAATTCAATGGCATTTTTAAAGCCTGCATTCGCTGCTTTTGGCGGATCATCAGGAAGCTATGGTAAGCAGAGTGAACCATCTGTATTCTATTCTCAAAGTGGAATTGGATTAGCTCCTGTTATTTGTTATGAATCAATCTGGGGCGAATATGTTGCTGATTACATTAAAAAAGATGCACAATTCATCGCTATTATTACCAATGATGCTTGGTGGGGTAATACCTCGGGTAAAGACCAGCATCTGCAATATGCCAAACTCAGAGCAATTGAAACAAGAAGATGGGTAGCACGTTCTGCCAATACAGGAATATCAGCTTTTATTGATCAGCGAGGCACTATTATACAACGTACAAAATGGTGGATGCCAGGTGTTTTGAAGCAGGATATTAATCTGAATCAGCAAATTACATTCTATGTAAAACATGGTGATTATATCGCAAAAGCCGGAACTGCAGGAAGTGCTCTATTTGCACTATTTCTTTTGATAGGAATTTTCAAAAATCCAGGCCATAAAAAAGTATCTGCATCTTAGAGATAAATAGTATTGGGTATTGAGTATAGAGTATTAAGTACTAACCAACTAATAACTAACCAACTAATTACTAACCAACTAATAACTAACCAACTAATTACTAACTACTAACTCAAATATTTCCCCACAATAGGCATCCTTCTCCCAATTCCGAAGGCCTTAGGAGAAACTCTTAAAATTGGTGGTGCCTGATTTCGTTTGAATTCGGCAACATTGACCATACGCAAAATCCGTTTTACTAAAG
>JBIIWE010000469.1:0-2783 GCA_044339075.1 Daejeonella sp.
ATGGAGATGTCTGATTTTTTAGTCTGTTTGACATTTAATTCTATTTAATCACAAAAATAATCATTTACCCTTTCCAATCGGGCAAAATACTTCCTGAGTATTGTCATTTGAACCTTTGTTTAAAGAATTATTTTCCTGATCAGACATAAAGCACTAAATTTCGCTATGAAAATTACACACATAGATATATACAGGTTTAGTATTCCGATGGAGCCTTTTGAAATTGCAACCGGAACAATGGATAATGCTCAGAATGTATTCATCCGTCTCCATACAAATACTAATCTATATGGCGTTGGTGAATGTTCTGCCTTTCCAATGATCGTTGGGGAGACTCAGGATACGTGTCTGGCTATGGCGAAAGATTTCGCAAAAATTTGGAAAGGGAAAGATGCTCTTGATATTCCTGCTCGTCTTCAGGATATCCATAATTACTCAGCACACAACCCCACTATTAAAAGTGCATTTGATATGGCACTTTATGACCTTGCAGCAAAAAATCAGGAGCAACCACTTTATAAATATTTAGGCGGGCTAAAGAGATCAATTGAGACAGACATGACCATAGGAATTGCTAGTCCGGAAGATATGGCTTCTATAGCAATTAAATATAAACAGCAAGGAGCAAGCATATTAAAGATAAAACTTGGCAAGAAACCTGAAACAGATATAGAAAGAATACGCAAAATAAGAGATGCTGTAGGTAATTCCATGATAATACGCATTGATGCCAATCAGGGTTGGACATTTGAAGAAGCCGTATACTGTTTAAATGAGATGAGTAAACTTGACATCGAATTTTGTGAACAACCCATGCGTACCTGGTATGATGATTATCTACCTGAATTAAGAAAAAAGACCTCTATAAAGATCATGGCCGATGAAAGTTGTTACAATCATCATGATGCAAGAAAGCTAATAAACTCAAATGCTTGTGATCTTATTAATATTAAGTTTGCCAAGTCGGGTGGGATACATGAGGGTTTAGAAATTCATAAGTATGCCAATGATTCTGGAATTCCCTGTATGATTGGGAGTATGCTTGAAAGTAGGATTGCTCTAAGTGCAAATTTACATTTTGCGTACGCTTGCCCGAATATTAAGTACTTTGATCTCGACACTTGCCTACTTGGTCATCTAGTAGATCCGGTTGTAGGCGGAGTAACTTATAAGGGGTTTTATCTAGACATCCCCGATACTCCCGGAATAGGAGCTGATGCAGATGAGGATTTTTTAAAAACCTGCGAAATGTGGAGAATTTAAAAAAACTAATATCCCATTCCGGTCAGAATTCCCGGAATGAGATATTAAGGGTGAGTTTTATTTGCTTAACTCAGCAAAGTATTTGTGAAAAAGAGGAATAGTTTCTATTCCCTTATAAAAATTAGCAATATCAAATTTTTCATTTGGTGAATGAAGATTATCACTATCCAGTCCAAAACCCATTAAAACAGTTTTTATACCTAATTCCTTTTCGAATAAAGCAACGATTGGTATGCTACCACCCCCTCTGGTTGGTATTGGTTCTTTTCCGAATGATTCAAAAATCGCTTTTTGTGCGGCTTTGTATGCGATACTGTCGGTTGGAGTCACAACAGGTTCTCCACCATGATGAGGAGTAACCTTCACTTTTACACTTTTTGGAGCAATTCCTTTGAAGTGATCCTTAAATAATTTAGTAATCTTATCTGATTGCTGATTAGGAACAAGTCGCATTGAAATTTTAGCAAATGCTTTTGAAGGCAAAACCGTTTTTGCGCCTTCACCAATATAACCTCCCCATATTCCATTAACTTCAAGAGTTGGGCGCGTACCAGTACGTTCTAAAGTTGTATACCCCTTTTCACCCCATAACTCATCAACTTTAAGGTCAATTTTGTATTCATTTTCATTGTATGGAGCTTTATTTAGCATTTCACGTTCCACAGCACTCAACTCTAATACATCATCATAAAAGCCAGGAATAGTGATATGATTGTTCTCATCATGCAAGGATGCTATAAGCTTTGCGAGTATGGTTGCTGGATTTGCTACAGCACCACCATAAACTCCAGAGTGAAGGTCGCGATCTGGTCCGCAAACTTCAACCTCAACATAAGAGAGTCCACGTAAACCCGTTTCCAGGGAAGGATGTTCCAGACTGATCATTGAAGTATCAGAAATTAAAACAACATCTGCTTTTAATCTTTCTTTATTATTGTTAACAAAAATTCCAAGATTACTTGAACCGACCTCTTCCTCACCCTCAATCATGAATTTAATATTACACGGAAGGGTATTTGTACTCATCATAAGCTCAAAAGCCTTTACGTGCATATAGAACTGACCCTTATCATCGCAGGCCCCCCTAGCATAAATCTTTTGATCTCTTATTGTTGGCTCAAATGGCGGGGTTTTCCATAAGTCAAGAGGGTCTGGAGGCTGAACATCATAATGCCCATAAACCAGAACCGTTGGAAGTGATACATCCAAGATTTTCTCTCCATAAACAATTGGATAACCAGCTGTAGGACAAATTTCCACCAAATCTGCTCCAGCAATCTTCAGCTTTTCTGCTACAAATTCAGCAGTCTTGAGCATTTCATCCTTATATTTTTGATCTGCACTGACAGATGGAAATCTAAGCAGCTCGAAAAGCTCATCTAAGAAGCGTTGCCTATTATCATTAACATACTTTCTAATGTCTTGCATATAATTGGTTTTGCTACAAAGATATAAATCTAATTTTAGCCAAAAACTGGTATAAAAAAAATCAGCAAATAAATAATCATTATAAATTATCT
>JBIIWE010000470.1:0-2781 GCA_044339075.1 Daejeonella sp.
GTAGTTAAGGTAACCAATCCTTTTTATCTGTCACCTTATCGCTTCGGCGGATATAAGCAGTTTTTAACAAAAGAAGGCTACCCTGGAATTAAGCCCCCATGGGGTACTTTGAGTGCTATAGATTTAAGTACCGGTCGCTTAATTTGGAAAAATACCCTGGGCGACTATCCGGAATTGAAGGCAAAAGGTATTCATACCGGCACTGAAAATTGGGGCGGATCTGTTGTGACTGCCGGCGGATTGGTATTTATTGCTGCAACTAGGGATGAGAAATTCAGAGCTTTCAATAAAGTTACAGGTAAATTATTATTTGAAACTACTCTGCCTGCTGGAGGATTTGCTACCCCATCTGTTTATAGTGTGAATGGTAAGCAGTTTGTTGTAATTGCTTCTGGTGGAGGAAGAATGAGAACGAAATCGGCGGATACCTATGTTGCTTATTCATTGCCTGATTAAAAAATTTAGTATAAAGATTGATTGGTTAAAAATAGTTTAAAGCATAATAAATCAAAATAAAATGGAAAGATCAACCTTTTTAAAATCCCTGGCGGGAGTGGGTGTAGGTACTTTGGGACTGAGTTCCCTGAGCTCATGTAAAACCGAAGCCTCTGCTTCCTCTGTTAATCCGGATGTTATGCCAGCCCATATTACAGGAGCAGCATTGGATTTCAGTAAGATCAGACTAGATTTCCCCCGAACAAGGGAGGAAGTCTATATGGATAATGCTTCAACCCATCCGATTAATATTTATACGGCAGCGGCTTTGCATCGCTATGCGGAATGGGCTAAGAATGATGTGGGTGAGCCCTGGTGGCCACAATGGTCAGAGACCCGTAAGGAATGTAAGGATAGCTTTGCCAAACTGATCAATGCAGATCAGGATGAAATCGCGTTTGCAAGAACTACCGTAGAAGCCGAGAATAATATTCTGAATGGGATGGATTTCAAAGGAGGTAATGTGGTGACAACAGATCTTCATTATGCGCCTAGTTTATATGGGTATAAGATGCGTGAGAAACGCGAAGGATTGGAATTAAGGATCATTAAACACAATGACTGGAAGTTTGATGTGAAGGATTTTGAAGGTGTAATTGATAAGAATACCAAATTGGTTGCTATCACGCTTGTTTCAAATGTCAATGGTTTTCTGGTTAAGGATGTTCGGGCAATCGCTGACCTGGCTCATGAAAATGGAGCACTACTTTATGTAGATATTATTCAGGGTGTAGGTGCAGTACCTGTAGATGTTAAAGCCATGGGTATTGATATGGCCGCCTGTTCTACTTTCAAATGGTTAATGGGTAGTAAAGGCTTTGGGTTTATGTATGTCCGTAAAGATTTACAAGACACCAAAGTTCTTCCCACACAACATCATGGTGCTGTAACTTTCAATTATGGCCCCTGGACAGATTCTCCAGATGCAGCATTGGATGAGATTGATTTTAAACCTACCACAGGTCCGGCGATGTATGAGGTTAGCTATCCCTCCTATGAAGGTGTATCCTGTGCCATCACTTCGATGAAATATATCCATACCTTAGGCGTTGAAAATATTCGTAATCATGTTCGTACGCTAACTAGCCGTTTGGCAATAGAAATGCCAAAGATTGGTTATCCTATGGTTACTCCTGAAGATAATGAAAGTCCAATTATTGTTTTCAAAGCTAATGAACCAGATGAGGTAATGAAAAAACTCCGTGCAGCCAAAATAAATGTGGCCATGCGATTTGGAAATAAGTTGAGACTCTCCCCATCGATCTATAATAACCAGGCAGATATCGACCGTATTTTGGAAGTGCTATCTTAATACAAGGAGGAGATCGGTTCTTTACCTCTCCTCCTTGATTTTACAAGATATTTTTTTTATAAACGGAATAAATACTGATTTTTTAAGCCTCAAAATTCGGTGAATAATTGATGAAATTATTGTCAATATTTAATTATTTTTGGTGACAGTACATTCGGAAATGAATGTTTTATATAACTTGTCATAATGAAAAATTTCTCTGTAAATAGTATTCGCAATAAATTTAAAATAACACTTTTTACAAGTGTTATTTTTTTTGTAATGGCAAATTCAGGATTTGCATGGGCCAAGTCTCCAAATTCAAGTTCTAAACCCAACATCATCTTCATCGCAATTGATGATCTCAATGATTGGATCAATCCACGGGAGCTAGGTGGATTGCCAGGATTAAAAACCCCTAATTTTGACAGGCTAAGGAAGATGTCCATGTCATTTACCAATGCACATATTCCATCTCCGGCATGTGCTCCTTCGCGTGTTGCAATAATGACTGGAGTAAGTCCCGCAAGATCCGGCATTACAGGATGGAAGAATCCCGACTGGCGTGCTGTTCCGGCATTAAACAGCTTGTTAACCATGGAGCAGTTTTTTAAAGATAAAGGATACAAAACATTGGCTGGTGGTAAAATTTATCATACACTTTCTCCTCCTAGAGCTGTAATCAATCAATCAGAAGCCAAAGGCTGGGATTATTATTATCCAAGTCTGAATGTGCCCATTCCTTTTCAGGTAAGAGCACCGGAATCAATAATCTCACCCAAAAATTTTAAAGGAGTACAGCCTGAATATTTTACTTGGGGTCCGATCAATCTGGGAGACGAATACATGGCTGATTATCATATCGCAGAATGGGCAAAACATGAACTCTCGCAAAAACAGGATAAACCCCTATTCTTAGCAGTTGGATTAACCAAGCCCCATGATCCTTGGGAAGTACCACAAAAATATTTTGACATGTACCCGCTTCAGTCTGT
>JBIIWE010000471.1:0-2773 GCA_044339075.1 Daejeonella sp.
ATGCTGTGGTGAAGGAACTTATTCAGGAAGATTGCACCGGTAAAAAGATTGGAGATGAACTTGATCTGATATTGAATAATCAAAATTATCGTGCCAAAATGATGCAAAATTATGATCAACTGGCAGAAAGAATGGGCGCGCCAGGTGCATCCTTCCGTGCAGCAGAACTAATGATTAAGTACCTTAATTGCTGATCAATAAGGCTGTCTGAAATTCATTTTTTTGAAATTGTCTTAAATGTCTTTTGGAATCAATTTCGCACGAACAATTGATTGACTGTTTTCAAATTTACAGCAACTAAGGAACATTCAATAGCCTCTCATTTTACTATTTTAATCAGGCAACCTCAGCACTACTTTTTCAGTAATCATAATACCGTACTCTACAATTACCGTGGCTCGCAAAATCTTCGTAAATTAATGTATTCATTATGTAGTTGATTATACGGCAATCTGACTAATTGCAGAGCTATATATTTAAATTGATATGTTCAAGAAGTTGTTAATTCTGTCGCTGCTATTGCTTGGCCTGCAAATGGTTCAAGCTCAAATAGTTACAGAATGTCCTCAGAACATAGGATTTGAATCCGGCACTTTCGCTAATTGGGATTCTTTTATTGGTGAGATCTCGGGTACTGGAGAGCGCTTCCCAAATGCAGTCAGACCCCCAAGAGTGTCACTTAATTTTACAGGTCCTATACCGGGTCATCATACCTTGATCAGACGAAGTGACCTCAGAGATGATTACGGTAATTTTTCATTGAATTCTCCAAATGGGAGTGAGTATGTTGCTCAATTAGGCAATGATCTTACTGGAAGAGGGGTAGACCGTATAAGTTATACAATTACTGTCCCTTTAAATGTGGAATCGTATTCTATCATTTTTAGTTATGCTGTTGTATTTCAAAACCCTGGACATGAAGAAGATGAACAGCCAAAATTCACAGCGCGTGTGTTTAATCCTTTGTCCGATCGTCCGACGGATTGTGGTTCTTTTGAATTTGTTGCTCAGGGTGGTTTGCCGGGTTTTAAAGTCTCAAACCGTGACTCCAGAGTTTTATATAAGTCATGGGCACCTGTATTGGTTAATCTTTCTAGTTACAGGGGACAAACAATACGCCTGGAATTTACTGCAAATGATTGTTCACGTGGCGGACATTTTGGATATGCCTATATTGATTTCAATGAAAATTGTTCCATCCCAGTAACAGGTAATATTACTTGTCCCGAAACCAGCTCCATTACCCTGAAATCCCTTCCTGGATTTTTTGCTTATCGTTGGTTTGATGAGGCTACACAAACCGATCTGGGCACATCGGATAGTTTGATAATTTCACCAGTACCCCCAATTGGGACAAAGATTGGTATTGAAATGGTGCCATACCCCGGTTTAGGCTGCACACAGACTCTGTATACGGTTATACAGGGTATGGAAATGAATATTCTTGATCCTTTACCGCGGTGTCTTGCCGTAGATCTTACAGACATTGCATTAAAAGTGGGTAATAGTTCCGATCTCAGCTATACCTATTGGAGGAATAAGCAGGCGACTGTACCTTTACTTTATCCCAATGTGGTTTCTGAAAGCGGAGTATATTATGTAAAGGGAAGCAGTTCTTCCGGTTGTGAGATGATCTTACCAACCAGGGTAACTATTATTGAAGTGCCTGCTATTAATTTTATAAGAACATTAACGGCTAATTACCCCGAAACGGTCGACCTGACCACTGCCTATACTCCTTTGCCTGAACTGAGTTATTCATATTGGATGGACCGTGCTGCGACCGTTCCACTTCGGACTCCAGAGAGGATCTACAAGGGGGGAACTTATTTTATAAAAGCAATCAGCAATGGGGCTTGTACCAATATTAGCCCTGCAAGGGTAGAAATCCAAGTGCCGGAAATTGCAATACCTAATGCTTTTACGCCTAATGGCGATCAGGTGAATGATGAACTAACGGTTTTGATCAATAGCGAGATACAAGTCAGGGAATTTAAAATATTTAATCGCTGGGGAGAAGTGGTTTATACCACGCCGGATATCAATAATTACTGGACAGGTTTCAAGGAAAGTACCCAGGTACCGACAGGCGTTTATTATTGGATATTTGAAGGGATTCGAAACTCGAAACTATATTCGAGATCAGGTTATATAACTCTAATCAGGTAGCAATTAAATAGCCATGAAACACTGATAAACAGAGTTTCATGGCTATACAGTTATTTTACGTTGAAATTAACCTGGTGGTCGCCCCAGATAAGAGAAACAACACCTGTTTTTGCGATCTTGAAGGTCATGCGCTCAGAAAAACTTGCTGATTTACCAGGTTTTACCACTACACGGATTACATCGTCAGCTTCGCTGTATGCTGTACCGCTAATGTTAGATTTGCTGTTAAAGATGATGGTCCATTCTTTTTCACCAGGAATAGTCCAGATTCCATATTTGCCAGCTTTCAAGGCTTTACCTTCAACTTTTACATCCTTGCTAACTTCCATCCAGGTAGCTTCATTAGCACCTGTACGCCATACTTGACCAAAAGGAGCAATTTCTTTACCGATAGTTCTTCCTTTTACTGCCGGCTGGCTGTAGTCAATAGTGATCTTAACACCTGCAGAGGTGGTTTCAGAAACTTTAGCCGGAGGGCTAGGTCTTTGTGCACATGCTGTGAATGCACTGAAAAGACCTGTCATTAATAATAGAACAAATAGTTTTTTCATGTTTATGGGTTTTTAGCAAATATAGATAAGGTTGTTTGTATTAATGAAATTGA
>JBIIWE010000472.1:0-2771 GCA_044339075.1 Daejeonella sp.
TTCCTGCACTTTATACCTCTAATGGAGTAGACGCAATCGGAAAAGAACCCGGATATGGTCAAAAAGCAGATGATGAATATACTGAGAAACATTATCACCGCCCATCAGATGAATATGACCCGGCAAAATGGACATTCGAAGGTGGTATTGATGATATCAAACTACTTTTCCAGGTAGGTAAAAGACTGGCATTTGAAGAAAAAATGCCACAATGGAAAGAAGGATCTGAATTTAAGGCGATTCGGGGGAAAAAATAAGGTATTGTACATTTAAAATAAGGGCTAGGACCCTTATTTTATTGTGTTTGACTTGCTGTTTCAAGGGTAAATAAAATTGTATTATATCGGAGATAGTTAAGTTTCATAAAATAATATTTCAGTCAAAAATGATTGCTTAATACTGGCTTAAATTGAAAAATCTATAAACGATACTGAGTCAGTATAGCGGCCTGAAAATCAAAAAAACATCAAAAATTATAGCGCTATAATGAAAAATAATTTGTCAGATAACAGGGATTTTGGATGATTGGGATATTTAAAGAAAATCATGCCTGGATATTTTAAAAAATTACCTTTTTACCATATGCGTACCATTGGAAAAAAAATGTACGAGAATTGAATATGGTAAATTATTGTATTCAATAGGATAATAACTAAATATTAATTATATAAAAAATGCAATTCGAATAATCATAACATTCCTATCAGTTTTCGCCAGCTATTATTTCTTTTCTATTGTAATCTTATTAATACCGGGAATTGACAAGATTCTAGCAATTCAGATAATTAGTTCCTTAGTAATAGCTCTTAGCATTGGAGTATTTATATGGAAAAGAACAAATACAATTTCAAAAGGATTGAGTCAATATATTATAATGGGAGGAATAATAATTGGAAGTATCGGATTCGTATCAGGCTTTGTAGGTCCGATAATTTTTAGCCCATCTTCTAACCAGGGACCTTTATTAGGAATTTTTATCACTGGACCAATTGGTTTTCTATTAGGGTTGGTTGGCGGAGGACTTTATTGGTGGATAAAAGTAAAAAAAGAATAATTGTGTAAAATACTTCATTAACATTCTACTGATGAACACGAATCTAATAAGGATTACATTTCCACAATTTAGAACAACATTAAATATGTTCGCATTTCATAAATCAAAAAATGTTGCACTTGGACTTGGGGAACAAATAAACTTTCAATTATACTTTGATAAAGTAAAACCGATCCTGTAAACCTTAATAAAAATCCGTCATCCCTAACAAAAAATCCATTACATCGCACCCTATCCAAACAATAGTTAACTTAGCGGCCTTTATGAATAAAGATCTGCTAAGGAAACTTCCGGTATTAACATTGCTTCTACTGCTCAGCAGCAATGGATTCAGTCAGATGAAGCTGATTAAAAAACTCTTTTCCAGTGATGCCGACACTGTTCGTTCCAGTAGTTTTCTTCCACTTCCGGTAATTGGGTACTCTCAGGAAACCGGGGTAGAGTTTGGTGCCTTAAGTCTGTATTCTTTTTACACCGACCGTAAAGATACTCTTACGCGCACCTCAAGAATTACTGGACTTGCCACTTTTACAGCCAAAAAACAAACAAATTTCCAACTCAAATCAGATATCTGGTCGCCACAGAATAAGTATCATTATACAGGTGAGATTCGACTTAAAAATTTCCCATTTAACTTTTATGGTATAGGAAATTCAACCTTTGAGTCAAATGTAGACCCTATCACTCAGAAACTTTTTAAGCTGAATGGAGGAATTGAAAAACGATTTGGCAATACACGGTACACCGGTTTAAATATTGCCTTTGAGAGTTATCAGTTCAGCGATAAGGCTATAGGTGGTATTTTCAGTACAGATCCTTCCATTTTCGATAAAGACGGGGGGAAAGTGTTGTATATCGGATTTACACAGATCATTGATAGCAGAAACTCCAATACCTATACTACAAAAGGAACTTTTGCACGGATGAACTACTCCTATGCTCCAAATATTTTCGGGGGCGACAATTTTGGCGGCAGCCTTTTCAAAATAGACCTGCGAAATTTTCAATCGATCAGTAAAAAAACAACAATTGCCTTCAATGCTCATTATCAATCGCTGAATGGTGAGAACACACCTTTTTATCTATTACCTCAGCTTGGAGGTGACGAAATGATGAGGGGTTATTATTTAGGGCGTTACCGCGATGAGAATTTATTGGCCCTACAATCTGAAATTCGTTTAAGATTCCACCCCCGCTTCGGAATTGTTGGTTTTGCTGGCACAGGAACAGTATTCACACGTAGAGATTTCAGCATGAAAGATTTTAAACCCAACCTGGGTGGCGGATTTCGATACTTCTTTGATATTGAAAAGGGCTTAAGTATTCGGATGGATTACGGAATTGGAGAAAAGAACCCGGGAGAAAAAAGACAAAGCGGGTTTTATTTAAGTTTAGGAGAGTCTTTTTAATAAGGGTAAAGAATTTTACTAATTTGCATACAGGAAAACCCTCCTTCATCAATAAATTTAGTTTATGCCAAAAATTTATAGTGTATTACTATCCTTTACCCTCCTGCTTTTACTATCCTGTGCTAAAAAGGAACAGAAATCTGAGGCTCAGCAAATCAACTCTCTGGCAGAAGACTATGTACGCCTTGGTCTTACCATCGGCCAATACGATGCTGATTTTGTAGATGCCTATTATGGCCCGGATTCTCTGAAACCAGCCATTTCTAAATCAGATATCTTTCCAAAAGACAGTCTCCTGAATCTGGTTA
>JBIIWE010000473.1:0-2761 GCA_044339075.1 Daejeonella sp.
GGCATTTGTTTCTGGAGTTGTAAGAAACGATTCCATTGTCCGGTATAAGTTGCAAAACTTCCGGCTGTGCCACCAAAACTATAAAATTTATCTCCAACGCCATCAATCTCTTGATAGCTCGCCATGTATTGAAGACCTTGAGCTAAGGCTCGCAAATTTTCACCGGGACCACTAGCTAAAACAGCAGCATTAAAAGAGTAATCCGGAATTACATATTCTATAGCATTAGGATTTTTATTCAAATCATTCAGGTTAGTTGTATCACATGAAGGCATAATAGAAACAACTAGAATAACTCCAAACCCATAAATCAATTTTAAAAATGTCTTTTTCATGTTCTTAAATTTTTATTTAGAATCTTAAATTCAAGTTAAATCCAATATTTCTTGTCCTAGGCATAGCTATTCCCTGACTCCCCTGAGCATTCCCAATAGTTTCCTGCATTTCAGGATCAATGCCTGCTGCTTTAATTTCTTTATCTTGATAAAGGATCGCTAAATTCAGCCCTGTAACTCCAATTGATGCAGACTGGATTCTCATGAATTTTAAGGCATTCACAGGTAGATTATATTTTAATACGGCTCGTCTTAGTTTAACAAAATCCGTGTTGTAAACCCACTCCCCAGCATAGGCATTACCATAGTTATTATAGTAAGTATCAAGGTCAACAACACCCCATAATTTTGTAAAAGGAGCGCCTGCTTGATCCACTCCCGTAACAGTAAGACCAGCCTCTCTTCCACCTAAAGTAATAGGGGTATGTCCAAAACGGGTTGCATACTGGATCATGTTACTGAATCCTACCGCACCAAATTTAGAATCGATATCAACTGATAAGGTAAATCGTTTGAATCTAAAATTATTGCTCAAACCCATAAGGAATGGAGGATTACCAACACCTAAATCGGCCAAAACCCTATCTTCATACCCAGTTGTTTTATTGTAAACTATATTACCATTAGGATCTCTCCTTATAACATTGGCGCGTAAAGTTGAGTATGGTAGACCGATTGCATTAATCATAGAAACCCCAATACCACTTCCTACACTCAATACACTAATCCCTTCACTTTCGGCTAACTCAACGATCTTACTTTGATTATATCCAAAGTTGTAACTCACATCCCAACTAAAATTATTTTTCTTAACCGGAGTACCACTTAAAGTAATCTCCCATCCTTTATTGGTAACTAAACCTAAATTTCTCTTTCCTGCAGCATATCCTGTTAGCGCAGATATGGGAGGAGTTAAAATATCGTTTCTGGTACTTCTGGAATAATAATTTACATCCAAACCAATTCGACTATCAAGCATTTGTGTCTCAAATCCACCCTCAATTGTAGTTACAGTTACTGGGCGAATATTCGGATTGTTTAGGGAATTTGGATTACTTAAAGTAGGAACCCCATAAGAATTCACTGTATTAACAGTATAAGTCTGATTAATGCTTCCTGCATTTACTGTAGCACTGCCAACCTGAGCCCATGATGAACGAAGTTTAGCAAAATTTAAAAATTTAGGCATTTTAACAACATCTGAAAGAATAAAACTACTTCCAACAGAAGGATAGAATATTGCATTAAATCCAGGATTTAGTACAGAGAACCAATCCTGCCTCCCAGTTACTGTCAGATAAAAAATATTTTTAAAATCAAGATTTGCCTCCCCGAATAGTGAATTTGTTCCAGATCCCCCTTGACCTAAATTCACTAAGTCTCTGTTAACTAAATTAGAAATGCTATAAAAATTAGGCACTACCCATTGAGTGCCGTTTGCAGTACTGCTTTCAAAAGAATCTCTTTCATTTTGGGCGCCACCTAGTAAATTAAGGCCAATTTTTTTACTCAAAAATCTTTGATTGTAATTTATTATGGCCTGAAAATTGGTTTTGCTGACTTGCTCTTTACCTGATTTAAAATATCCAAGTGGGGTAAGGTTAGTTCCAATTGGTACATAATTCGATTCAGTATAATAATTAAAATCCCTAGCTACAGTACCCTTAATATATAGATTAGGCAAAATATTTGCCTGGACACTTGCTCTGCCAATTAATCGCTGACGATCATCCTTATTTCCTATCTGATAAGCTGCAAAATAAGGGTTTATTGCGGCGGCAGTTCCATTCCATTTCAGTTCTCCTCCATTTGCTGGATTGATACCAGGCATGGATGGATCACTTCCTTCCATATACCTTACATCTACAGTGCTAGCAGCCAAATATACTGGCCAGGCGGCATTCAATTCTGCATACCCCAAATTAGGTCTATTTCTTCCCTCAACTAGATTATATTGCACACTTGACTCAATAGTAATGAAATCATTCTTACCCATTTTACCAGTCACATTTAGATTAGCTGTCTTTCTGAAATATTCAGAATTAGGCTGCTGATCTTTGGAACGAAGATCGCTGACGGACATCCTCATCCTAAGATTTTGATCTCCGACACTAAAAGCTACTGTATTAGTAATATTCTGACTGGTTTGAAAAAAATTTTTGATATTATCTTTCGCACCAACATAGGAATATGGACGCATCACTCCATCAAATTGCAATCCCATAGAATCATCAATTTTGGCGCCAAAAGATAAACGACCTGTAGCAATCGCGGCGGCGGCATTAATTGGTTTAACACCGTTATCTCCCTGCCCATATATATTCTGGAATTTTGGAAAAACATAAGGTGTACCAAGGTTAGCATCAGAAGTAACTTCAATACCGACGCCTTTTTGAACAGTTCCCTTTTTTGTGGTAATTAGAATA
>JBIIWE010000148.1:0-6124 GCA_044339075.1 Daejeonella sp.
GCGGAGCTCAGCAGAAGGAGGTTTAACAATGCTGTTCTCAGGAATAATTTCCCTTTCCCGGTTCATGTAATGAGCAAGTTTGTAAACCTGTGTTTTATATACATCTCCAAGCACAGCAATGGCACCTGCCATATCACCGTATAAGGTACCATATCCAACAGCACATTCACTTTTATTAGATGTATTGAGAAGTATATAGCCAAACTTATTCGACATCGCCATTACAATAATTGCTCTGCTCCTTGCCTGAATATTCTCCTCTGCCACATTGAAAGGAAGATCCTTGAATATTGGTTTCATCAAATTCTCGAATGCTGCGGCTGCCTCTTTGATTGAGATAATTTCATGTTTACATCCCAAATTATTGACCAGATCCAAAGCATCCTGAATGGAATGATCACTTGAGTATTCAGAAGGCATCAATACTGCCATTACATTATCAGGGCCCAGTGCTTCGGCAGCAAGTGCACAAACCAGGGCGGAGTCAATCCCCCCTGACAGTCCAAGTATAGCTTTGCTGAATCCTGATTTTACGAAATAATCTTTTATCCCCAGAATCAGGGCATCATGTATTTGCTGTATATCGTTTTGAGGATCATGAATCATCGGTTGATGGCCAATGATTCTTCCGTATTCAAAAGAATATATTTTAAGGCTTTCAGAGAAATAAGGAAGTTCATCAAGCAAAGAACCATCCTGATCAAAGACCAGCGAACCCCCATCAAAAATAATTTCGGTTTGAGCTCCAACCTGATTAACATATAAGAGTGGCAGCCGATACTTTCTGCAATTATCTCCCAGGATCTGTACCCTTTCTTCATCATGATTATACGCAAAAGGGGAGGCTGCAATATTGATCATCAGATCGGGATTCTCTTGAATAAGCATATCCATTGGCGAAATAACATACATCGGATTATCATTGATATTCCACATATCCTCACAGATTGTCAGGGCTATTCGATGACCCATAAACTCAATACAACCAAAATTTACTGCAGGCTCAAAATAGCGATACTCATCAAAAACATCGTAATTAGGAAGTAATGCCTTATTGACAACAGCTTTTATTTGAGTATCCTCAATAAAATAAGCCGAGTTATAAAGATCCTTACCCTTAATCGTTGGATTCTTTGTTGGAAGGCCAATGATACAGGCAATACCATTGCATTCGGCCGCAATCTTTTGCGCTGAAACTTCACACAAGTTGATAAACTCCGAGAATTCCAGAAAATCACGGGGCGAATAGCCGCAAACAGACAATTCAGCAAACACAACCAGGTCGGCACCCTGCACTTTTGCAGACCGAATAGTTTCAATTATTTTGTTTGTGTTGTAATCAAAATCACCAATAATGTAATTAAGTTGCGCAAGGGCTATTTTCATTCTCTAATTCTTTAACATCAAAGGGCAAATTGCCTATTTAAAAGCTTAACACAGAATTTACTATCCATTTTCATAATTTAGCAGATAATCTTTACTTATGAGACCCAAGCAAATTTACCTGTTTTTTTTAATATGCCTGATCTTCCTGTCTTGTAATGACAAAAAGGCTCCAGACATCAGCAAGATTAAGCTGAATATGAAGATCGAACGATTTGATCAGGAACTTGGTCGTATTAAACCAGAAGAAATTTCAGATAAGGTTCCTGCTCTGAGAAAAAAATATACCTGGTTCTTTGATGACTACATGGAAAAAATAATCAGTGCAGGTCTGGTAACTGACACTGTTTATTACAATAATCTAAGGTCAATAATTCAAAATAAGGATTACTTGGAACTTAAATCGACAGTCGATAAAACCTTTCCTGACCTCAAACAACAGGAAGAAGAAATCAATAAGGCCTTTAAATACATTCGATACTATTATCCAAAGCAAAAATTACCTCGATTGATCAGTTTCCTATCTGGATTTGCAGTACAAACTCCAATAGGCAACGACTATATCGGAATAGGATTGGACATGTTCCTGGGTGAGAGCGGATCACGCTTCTACCCTGCATTAAGACAAAGTATACCTGCTTATATTGCCAGAAGATTCAACCCGAAGAATATTAGTCCGAGGGTTATTGAAGCATTTATCCGTGAAGATATGTTTCCGGATCAGGACAGCGACCGAAATTTATTATCTAAAATGATCTATAATGGCAAGATTCTTTATCTGATGGATGCGGTAATGCCTGAAACGAATGACTCCCTGAAGATTGGCTATACCAGGGAACAGTTGGAGTGGTGCAGCGAGAATGAGGCTGGCATTTGGGCATATTTGCTTCAGAATGAACTTTTGTTTGAGTCAGATTACATGAAGATTCAGAAATATCTGGCTGAGGCTCCATTTACCCCTGGAGTAGGTGAAAATTCGGCTTCTGCACCAAAATTGGGAATTTGGACCGGATGG
This sequence comes from Daejeonella sp., assembly GCA_044339075.1. Classification (GTDB taxonomy): domain Bacteria; phylum Bacteroidota; class Bacteroidia; order Sphingobacteriales; family Sphingobacteriaceae; genus Daejeonella. Next base: position 2,399 of record JBIIWE010000148.1, read on the forward strand.
CAGATCATCAGGAAATACATGGATAAAAATCCGGAGATTAGTCTTCAACAATTGATGCTTGAAAAGGACTCACAAAAAATATTGACAAATTCCAATTATAAACCAAGGAATTAATCTTACTATCACACAAGCCTGTAATCAATACGTATGAAAATCGGACTAGTATTATCTGGCGGAGGCATCCGTGGAATAGCCCATTTAGGTGTTCTTCAGGCTCTATCTGAGGCTGGCATAAAATTCAACATGATTAGCGGAACAAGTGCTGGTTCGATAGTGGGTGCATTGTTTGCGCAGGGAATTGAACCTGCCGAAATTCTTAAGGTATTTATGAAGACCCACCTTTATAAGTATATCAGACCAGCTTTTAGAGCAAAAGGGCTTATGTCACTGGATAAAATCAGAACTCTTCTTCTGGAATATATACCGCATAATTCATTTGAGGGCCTGAAAACACCAATGATAATTACCGCTACCAATTTCAATGAATGTAAAGTGCGATACTTTAGTTCTGGCGAACTTATTAATCCCATTTTAGCTTCCAGTGCTATACCGGTCTTTTTTAAACCGATTGAAATTGAAGGAAAAATTTATATAGATGGAGGCATATTAAATAACTTTCCAGTAGAACCGCTAAGGTCGGATTGCGACTTTATTATTGGATCATCCTGCAACCATCTTCCTGATACTGATAAAATTGAAAGCTATCGCAGGCTCGTTGAACGATCGATAATTATGTCTATCAATTCAGATATGTCCATAAAAGCACAGTATTGCGATGTAATAATCGAACCTCATGGCATGGGTGCAACTAGTGTGTTTGATGTAACAAAAACTGAGGAGATCTACTGGTTAGCTTATGAAGCCGCATTAAGGAAATTGCAGACCGATCAAAAGCTTCAACAAATATTGTAAAAAAATAAAATTCTAAACAACAAAAAGGCCCATAACCATGATGGATATGAGCCTTCTTTCGTATAATAAATTACTTATTTCAATATTCTAACCACTGCTCTCAAACAGATCACTGCTCCTAATACCCATAAAACATTTGATACAATACTGATCATGGGCCATGAGCCTGTAAAACGCAAAAATATACCAATCAAGCCAATTACTATACCTACAATAATAGTAGTGTAATGAACAGGATTATTAGCTTCAGCTGTTGCGTTATTTTTATTTAATGAATCTTCCATTTCCGTTTATTGAGAAGGTATAAATTTACAAATCTATTTTGCAGTTCAAAATTAATTATCCGTTAGATAATGCTGCCGCACCACTCACGATCTCAGTAAGCTCAGTTGTAATTGCAGCCTGTCTTGCCTGGTTGTATGAAAGTTTAAGAGCTTTCAACAGATCACCTGCATTTTCAGTTGCTTTATCCATAGCCGTCATACGTGCGCCATGCTCTGAAGCATGTGAGTCTAAAACAGCCTTAAATACCTGAGTTTTGATCGATTTAGGGATCAGTTGTTCAACAATCTCTTCTTGTGAAGGCTCCAGAATATAATCAGTCTGCGTCTTACTCACATTCAGATTATCTGCTTTTGGAACTGGCAATAGTTGTTCTGTGGTCAGGATCTGAATAGCTGCATTTCTAAATTGATTATATACCAGGTCAACCCTGTCATACTCACCCTTAGCAAAACCAGCCATAACAGTTTCGGTAATTTTCGAAGTATTTTCGAAGCTCAGGTGGGTGTATAGTTCATTGTTATTCCCTATCACATTGTATTTACGCTTCTCATAAAAATCCTGAACCTTCTTACCAATAGCTACGATCTGAACATTCCCTTTACGGTATTGCTCAGAGTACTTCTCGGCGATCAGATTATTTGTGGTCTTGATCACATTCATGTTAAATGCACCTGCAAGACCACGATTTGAAGAAACAGCAATGATCAACACCTTATTCGGCTCGCGTTCCTGAGTAAAAGGAGAGTTGGATCCATCCATACTTGCAGATAGATTCGACAAGATATCTCTCATCTTATTCGCATACGGACGCAGCTGAACAATTGCACTGGTAGCTCGTTTCAACTTTGCGGCAGAAACCATTTTCATGGCCTTAGTGATCTGCTGAGTCGAACTAACTGATGCTATACGATTTCTTACTTCTTTTAAATTAGCCATTATTATTAGATGCAAGATGTAAGATGTGAGATATAAGACCAATGTCCTATCTCAAATCTCAAATCTAATGTCTGATATCTTAATTAATATTTATCACCCAACTCTTTTGCTACTGTTTCAAGAGCTGTTGTAATGGTATCATCCAATTTGCCCGCTTTTAATCCCTGTAATACTTCAGGATAACGCTGCTCCAATTGCTGGATAAACTCAAATTCAAATGCTTTAACTTTGTTTACAGGTACATTTCTCATTAGATTCTTAGTTCCAACGTAAAGAATTGCAACCTGCTTTTCAACTGTCTCAGGTGAAAACTGTGCTTGTTTTAACAATTCAACGTTACGGGCACCTTTATCAAGTACAGATTTTGTTGCTGCGTCAAGATCAGATCCGAATTTAGAGAAAGCCTCCAATTCACGATACTGAGCCTGGTCAAGCTTCAAGGTACCTGCAACTTTCTTCATCGACTTGATTTGTGCGTTACCACCAACACGAGATACCGAAATACCTACGTTAATAGCCGGACGAACACCTGCGTTGAATAAGTTAGACTCCAGGAAAATCTGACCGTCAGTGATCGAGATCACGTTAGTAGGAATATATGCGGAAACGTCACCTGCCTGAGTTTCAATAATTGGCAATGCTGTTAAAGAACCGCCACCTTTTACAATATGTCTGATTGATTCAGGAAGATCGTTCATTGCCTGTGCAATGGAATCATTTTGGTTGATCTTTGCAGCACGCTCCAATAAACGACTGTGAAGGTAGAATACATCACCTGGATAAGCCTCACGACCTGGAGGACGACGTAACAATAAAGACACCTCACGATAAGAAACGGCCTGCTTAGAAAGATCATCATAAACGATCAATGCCGGTCTGCCCGTATCACGGAAGAACTCTCCGATTGCAGCACCAGCAAATGGAGCATAAAATTGCATCGGAGCAGGATCAGCAGCAGATGCCGCAACAATCACTGTATAAGGTAAAGCACCATTCTCTTCTAATACTTTTAATATTTGTGCTACAGTAGAGTTTTTCTGACCAATAGCAACATATATACAGAACACAGGCTTACCTGCTTCATAAAATTCTTTTTGATTGATAATGGTATCAATACAAACCGCAGTTTTTCCGGTTTGACGATCACCGATCACAAGCTCACGTTGTCCGCGACCGATAGGGATCATTGCATCAATTGCCTTGATACCAGTTTGCAATGGCTCTGTAACCGGCTGACGATAGATAACACCAGGCGCTTTACGCTCAAGTGGCATCTCATAAGTTTCACCGGCAATAGGACCTTTACCATCAATTGGCTGACCTAATGTATTAACAACACGGCCAAGCATACCTTCACCAACTTTGATGGAAGCAATCTTATTGGTCCGTTTGACTGTAGCACCTTCTTTGATCTCATCAAAAGCACCTAATAACACGACACCCACGTTGTCTTCTTCAAGGTTCAATACGATACCTTGTAAACCGTTTTCAAATTCAACCAGCTCACCTGATTGAACTTTTGTTAAACCGTATACGCGGGCAATACCATCACCCACTTGTAACACAGTACCAACCTCTTCGAGCTCGGCCTCC
>JBIIWE010000341.1:0-3658 GCA_044339075.1 Daejeonella sp.
CAGTTGTTGTCTTAAAATCGCCGAAACTTCATCTGGTCTTACCTCTACCATAGTAGTATTTTTTGAGTTTTATATTGTAAATTTTACGCCCCACACCCCTATTGGAAGCTATAAAAGCCCTTTTCAGGGTTTGGGGTAATTAATTTTGTTGAAATTCTTTTTTAAGTTTATTCAGCTTGCTGGATAGACTTGTATCAAACTGTTTGTCGCCAACCTTCAGGATAAAGCCTCCAATCAGATCAGGATCAACCTGAGCAGACAAAATAACCTCACCCTTAGTTGCTTGTTTAACTACTTCTTCGATCTGGGCAATATTATCCGGACTTAAAGGAGAAGCAGATGTAACGGTTGCCTTTACTACGTTCTTCAGAATATTATACTGATTGATAAATTCCTTTCCTGTAGCATATAAAACTTGGGAACGTCCTTTCCTAACCACAATTTTAAAGTATGATAGGATCATTTTATTTAGTTTATCACCAAATAAGCCATCGAGGATATTCGCCTTTTTATCAAGACTGATAATTGGATTCTTAAGAATTGCCTGTAGCTGTGGATTAACCCTGCAGGTATCGAGAAAAAGCTCAATATCTTTCTTAACCGGCTCTACAACATTTTGTTCAGCCGCGAGGTCAATTAAAGCTTTTGCGTAACGCGATGCAACTTGTATTTCTGACATATTAGTTGTTAGTTGTTGGTTGTTAGTTGTTAGTTGCTAGTTATTTGAATTTCTCCTTCAAACTGACAACTGTCAACTTTCAACCCGATAGCTATCGGGTGTCAACTTAATTAAGTTTTACTTCTTTTAACAGGTCATTAACAAGAGCCTGCTGTTTTCCCTGATCTTCGAATTGCTTACGCAAAACTTTTTCAGCGATCTCAATAGATAAGCTGGAAACCTGATTTTTAATTTCTGCCATTGCAGCAAGCTTCTGATTTGTGATCTCAATTTTTGCTTTTTCGATCAGCTTAGCTCCTTCAGATTTAGCCAAATCTTTTGCATCATTAACGATCTGATCTTTGATCTCTTTCGCTTCCTTTAAAATGCTGTCGCGCTCTAAACGAGCTTCCTTTAAAAGATCTTCATTCTCGCTGATCAGCTTAGCCATTTCTGATTTTGCCATTTCTGCCTTTGCTAAAGCATCTTCAATTGAACGCTCACGCTCATCAAGAGCCTTAACTATTGGCTTCCAGGCAAACTTGCTTAACAGGAAAAACAGTATTAAAAAAGTAACTGTTGACCAGATGAACAAGCCCGGATCCGGAGAAACTAATGGATTTAATGCCAGTAATATCATTTGTTATATTATTTAATAAATCAATCAAAATAATAAAATAAGGCTAGTGCCAATCGCACAAGCCTTATTTTTTTAGTTTACTTGCCCTGTTCCTAAGAACGCGATAACTTCAGCAAACAAAGCTACGGCTTCCACGAATGCAGCCGCAATTAACATGGTAGTCTGAATTTGGGATGCTGCTTCTGGTTGACGAGCCATTCCTTCTAATGCCTTACCACCAATGTTTCCAATTCCAATTCCTGCACCAATAGCTGCTAATCCAGCTCCGATACCTGCGATACTTCCTACGATCATAATCTGATTTTTAATATATATTAAACAAAAATAAATTCAATTAATGCTCGGCGTGCTTTTCTTCAATAGCCATGCTAATAAACAATGCCGATAAAATAGTAAAAATAAACGCTTGAATAAAGCCAACCACGAGTTCAATGACGCTAATAAACAATACAAATGGTATTGCAACTCCTGCTACAAATACTGATTTTAATATAAAAATTAAAGAGATTAAACTTAAAACCAATATATGACCAGCTGTAATATTTGCAAACAAACGAATCATCAAGGCAATAGGTTTAGTAAACAAACCAATAATCTCTACTGGAATAATTAATGGATATAACCACCAAGGAACATGCGGGGTAAATACGTGTCCCCAATAATTCCTATTTCCATTAACGGTCGTTAAAACAAATGTGCAGAGTGCCAACATCATAGTAACCGCAATATTTCCAGAAAGATTTGCACCACCCGGAAAGAAAGGAACCAAGCCCATCAAATTGTTTAACCAAACAAAGAAAAATACCGTTAAGAGGTAAGGCATAAAACCTTTATGCTTATGACCCAATTGCGGCTTGGCAATGTCGTCACGAACAAATAATATAATTGGCTCAAGTATCGATTGTAATCCCTTTGGAGCTTTACCTTCACGCTTTTTGTATGCATTGGCGATGCCAATAAAGACAATTAAAAGAACTACCGCAGAAATCAATAAGGAAACTACATTCTTGGTAATTGAAATATCAAGTGGTTTTCCATTCAATAACTCCCTTTTTGCGTCATATGAGATGTATGTACCATCAGTACTCTTTACTTTAGCAGGATAGTAGAACTTGCCATGATAATTAACTAGTTGAGTCCCGGCTGCATCAATTATTTCAGTTCCATGATCATTATGGCCGAATTTATTTGAAAGAAACGTTACCAATCCTTTATCTGTCCAAAGAATAACTGGCAATGGAATAGAAATATTTCCGAAAAAATGCCATTCATGTGAATCAGCAATATGATGAAGAATCACCTTAGAAATATCTTCCTCTCCCTCTGCCGGTTCAGCGTGTTCTTCAGTGGCGGATATATGTACAGTATCTGCAGCTTTATGCTCCTGAGAATAGGTAGAAAAACTCCAAAACGAAAATAATACCGCATAAAACGATATGTTGAAGAATTTTTTTGAATTAAAAATATGGCTCAAATCCATTTATTATAAGGAATTTACTTAAATTTTGGGTTGTGCAAGTTACACAACAAACAATATATTTCAAACACTGTATGAAAGAAATATAAATAAAAAAAATTGATGATAAATTTTGTCGGATCTACCGTGTTTTCGCTTATATAAAGAAAAGCTATGAGTGTGCAAATGAGCAACTTAATAGTAATACTACCAAGCAGAGCCTGGCCCGAAGCATTGATGCTAATACTCATTCTCCAAAAAGCAAATAAATAGATGCTTAAAGTGAGGATAGAAAATATCCAAAACAAAAGCCAGAATCGCGGAATAATTAATCCTTCAATCGGAAAATAATATTGCGCAACCAATGGAGGAATAGCTAAAAAAACTATAAAAAGAATGAAATAAATTATAAAACGAAGTATGCTCATGCCTTAAGTTGTTTGATCGTTTGATAAATTGAAAGGAAAACCCCCAAAACACAAGTAATTGCAGTTACCCACTGAACTTTATGGCCAAACCATTGATCTATCTTATATCCAATAAATGCTGACCCTCCGATAATAGCCATCATTTGAAAGGCTGCTCCTGTGTACCTCGCATAATTGCCGAATGCCTGACCTTCAGAATTCTTTTCATCCTTAAATTTTGGCTTATTATCTACCTTATTCATTTTCAAAAATTTTCAGTACAAAACTATCAAAATTAAGACTTGGTTTGTGGAAATAAATAAAATCGCACCTATAATATTCTGAATTTGACAAATGCCGGAACTTTTTATCTCTACATATTATATAATCAGGCAACAAAATACAACACAATATTATATCAGAAAGAGTTTATATTTATCCTAACAAATCCATTCCGATAAAATATCTTTGGAAAGATTTTGTTATACTAATTCAAG
>JBIIWE010000474.1:0-2755 GCA_044339075.1 Daejeonella sp.
ATCATTCCTACGCCGTAGCTACCCGCTTTATCGAGATTGATATTTAGCTTATGAGCTTCTTGTTTAAAAAAATCATGAGGGATCTGAATTAATATCCCTGCCCCATCACCTGAATCCGGATCACAACCACATGCACCGCGGTGTTCCATATTTTCTAAAATAGTAAGGGCATCACTCACAATCTGATGCGATTTCTTTCCCTTAATATTTGCAATAAAACCAACTCCACAGGCATCATGCTCCATTGAAGAGTTGTATAAACCTTGTGTTTGGCTGTCAGTATTTGTCATCAAAAATCTAAAATTTATAAGCTCACTAAAGTAACAAAAAGCGGTATCATTACTTAATTTACAATGATTTTTATCATTCAATCAAAAAATATCATTTTATATCGACAAAATTAGAATATTTATAATTTATTGGCAAAATTGTTGCGACAATGCTATTTCATACATCATATTTATACCTTCAGGGCAATAATTCCTTTTTTTTTTTACTTTTGTGACGGGCAAGTCTTTTACGACCAGCTCCCTTTGAACTCCCCCAGGGTGGGAACGCAGCAAGGGTAGAAGGTTGTAGCGGTGCGATAAAAGGTGCTTGCCCATTTTTTTAAATTGAGTTAATTAGCAAATGAGTTAATTAGCAAATTGCTTCAATATATGAGCAGGCTTAAGGCTGATGAAAATCCAATAGTTTTAAAAACGTTTTCTTTTGCTGTTAATGCCGCCAGATATTGCCAATTACTCCAGAAAAATAAGGACTTTCCGCTAGCCAATCAATTGTTTAAAAGTTCTACTTCAATTGGTGCCAACGTCAGAGAAGCACAAAATGCAGAGAGCAAAGCCGATTTTATTCATAAATTCAAAATTGCTATCAAGGAAGTTGATGAAACCGAATATTGGCTGGCATTATGTAAAGAATTACATAATCATTCAGAATTAACTGCATTAACTGAGCAGCTAATTGAAATACAAAAAATCATAAATAAAATAATTTCCACGAGTAAGAAAGCATAATTTGCTAATTTGCTCATTCACTAATTTGCTAATTTAATTAACATGAAATTTTTCATAGACACCGCAAATCTTGCCCAAATCAAAGAAGCCCAAGCACTCGGAATTTTAGATGGAGTAACCACCAATCCTAGCCTGATGGCGAAAGAAGGAATCACCGGAGACCAGAATGTAATCAATCATTATAAAGCTATATGTGCTTTGGTTGATGGAGATGTGAGTGCAGAAGTTATTGCCACTGATTTCGAAAACATGGTAAAAGAGGGCGAAATATTAGCTGCTCTTGATCCAAAAATAGTAGTAAAAGTACCGATGATTACTGAGGGGATAAAAGCTATAAAATACTTTAGTTCAAAAGGTATCAAAACCAACTGTACGCTAGTATTTTCTTCCGGGCAGGCACTTTTAGCTGCTAAAGTTGGTGCAACTTATGTTTCTCCATTTATTGGTCGTCTGGATGATGTTTCTACCGATGGCTTGACTTTGATAGAAGATATTCGACTTATCTATGATAATTATGGCTTCGAAACACAGATACTTGCTGCTTCAGTTCGTCATCCTATGCATATTATTAACTGTGCCAAAATAGGTGCAGATGTGATCACAGGCCCGCTTTCTGCCATGATAGCCTTGTCAAAACACCCTCTTACTGATAGTGGATTGGCAACCTTTCTTGCTGATCATGCCAAAGCAGCAGGGAAATAAGCTAAAAGGGGAAAGCTTAAAGGGGAAAGCTTAAAGGGGAAAGCTTAAAGGGGAAAGTGGAAAGCTTAAAGCTTAAAGGTGAAAGTGCAAAGGGTATAAACATGTTCATCATGTTAAACCTTCATGTTTTTTGGATGAAGATGTAATTACAGATCCTATAAAGACTTGGCACCCGTTTGTCCAAATTTTCATGCAATCATTCATAAAAGGAAAAATCAGATATTATCTATAGAGGATTAAAGAAGATTTATAAAGGTTAATAGTACATTTATTGTAGTTAGAAATAATATACTCTAAATGTTCTAGTAAATTAATAAGATAATTAAGCTTTAAACATATTGGCAAAAATTATAAATATCCAGAATGCAAAAAAAGAGATAAAAATTGAAGAGGATGATATTAATAAAGGATTAATTTCTCTATTGGCAGCATTTTTTCTGCTAGTACTAATGCATTTGTTCTTAGGAAGTTATAGTTACGACTTAGCCCTTTATGCAGATGTTCTCACTGAATACATACCACCTCAGGGATGGATTGATTCTAATATTGCACACAGATGGCTTGATTATCATTGTCCAATGGGTGTCAGCCATAATTTTTTATCTTTTAGTGGGGAACAAAATATAACTCCTGAAGAGTTTAAAGATGATACTATCTTTAGTAAGTTATTTAGTATGTACAAAATTACCGCTTCATTAAGTTTCGCACTAGAAGGTCATTGGACTTTTATACTTGTCGCAGCTATTTTAATATTTATTATTATAAAGCTTTCTGATAAGTATAAAATCAAAATAACATAACTAGAATGAACGATATTACCCAACTAAAATTTGCACTTATTACTTGAACTTACAAAACTTAATCTTTGGTGTTTTGCAACTTTCTTATTTTTGAAACAGTTCTTACAGCATTTTACAGAATTGCCTCAATAATTAACAGATAAGCTAGCTTTCAGGGGTAACAAAAAATCTTAAAAACATTACTGCTTACAAGCTTCTTATAATATAGTCTTTAGACCTTAGCCCACCAGGATATGA
>JBIIWE010000038.1:0-9772 GCA_044339075.1 Daejeonella sp.
GGAGGTGGCATGGGGTACAAAAAAATTATTACCTCAGGTGATTACACAGTGAATAGCCTGGAATCACTGATTGATGCATTGGCAAAAGCCAAAGCCGGACAGACAGTGTTCATCCCCGGAGATCAGATCATAGACATGACGACCTTTATCTATATCGATAAGATCATGTTGAATATTTCAGAAGGAGTTACCCTGGCAAGCGACAGAGGGCATAATGGATCAGAAGGCGCACAAATAACGAGTGATGGTTTAGATACCCCCGGAATGATCATGGTGAACGGAGCCAAGGTAAGGATAAGTGGCATCCGTTTAGAGGGCCCAAATCCAAAACGCTATTTAGACCATCATAAACGTTCCTTTGGACCGGGCGGTCCTGGTCATCCCTATTATTATAAATTCCCTACTTCCAAAGGAATACTCTGTAAATTTCCCGATCTTGAAGTTGATAATTGTATTATTACTGCCTTCTCAGGTGCTGGAATCAGTCTGCAGTCTGGCACTGGTCATCATATACATCATAACCTGATTCACCGTTGCCAGTACAACGGACTAGGATATGGAGTGAGCCATGATGAAGCGAGTTCAACCATAGAATTTAATCAATTCAATGAAAACAGACATTCATTGGCAGGTACCGGCAGACCGGGTTGCGGTTATATTGCCCGGAATAATGTGGAATTGGGTATTTCCTTGAGCCATAACTTTGACATGCACGGAGGCCGCGACCGTAAAGACAATACAACTATTGCTGGAACTACCATGGAAATGTACAACAATACATTTTTAGGACCGCAAAGGGCTGTTGTGATCCGGGGAGTGCCACAAGACAAATGTGATGTGCATCATAACTGGATGCCCACTCATAAAGATGCAGCAGCGGCAGTCAGAGCCGAAGAAAAAACATATACAACTAATAATCTCTATAGCGACGGAAAAGTCTCCTGATCTATATGTTACAATTTAAAAAAAGCTCTTCTGCCAAACTGGAAGAGCTTTTTTATTCTTGTGGTAGCCCATTGAACAAAATTGACTAAATTCATTTTTCCAAATTACAGCAAATGAAAAAAATAAACATAGGTTCCCTGTTTAGTATTTTTACAGCATTGTTAATCGTATTCTTAAGTACATTTTCTTTCGCTCAGGAAAAAAAAGAACTGGTAATTGTCACCTTTGGTAATTCAACCACTGCCCCACGTAAAGGGATTGAAAAAGTTTATGCCGTACGTATTCATGAAGGGCTTATCGAAGCCGGCATTCCGAATAAAGTGATCAACTCGGGCATCGGTGGCAGCCATACAGGTTCGATCAAGGATTATAATCTGTTTAAGATTGAGCATGGTATGGATAGATTTGAAAAAGCTGTAATAAGCCATCATCCAAATTGGGTTACTCTTAACTTCGGATTAAATGATGCCCATCAGGATAAAGGAGAAGGAACCAGCTCACGCATTCCCCTTGAAAAATATATCGCAAACCTGACATATTTCATCACAGAGATCAAAAAGATCGATGGTAAAATTATTCTTCTGACCCCTAATCCGCTGAGCTCAAAACTGGACCAGTTTCGCCACGAACGATTAAAAATTTATAAGGATGCTGTCATCAAACTAGCAAAATCTGAAAATGTGGAACTGATCAATTCATGGAAACTATTTCATCGATATGCTAAAAATGACCCGCAGGGAATGGAAGGTTTATTGCCCGACGGTATACATCCAATGGATACCGGTCATCAACTGATTGCTGAAAAGATTATAAAAATAATTAAGAAGAAAAGTCGCTGAATTTTATAGCCTGAACATCTTCTTTGCATTAAAGTACAAGATCTTACGCTCAATTTCTTTGCTTGCAGATAGCTTTTTAATGGCGGTAATAGTTCCGGCACCCTGACAAGCCGGTCCGTGACCTGCTGCATCATCACAATCACTTCCATAAAGCAATTTATCCTGATGCTTACTTAAGAAGGCAAGTGAATGCTCTTCATCTCTGGTCAGTAAACTTAATCCGGAACCTCCTGAAATATCCCCATACATATTCGAATAATCACTCATCAAACGATCAGTTAATCCTCCCGGGCTAACCTTCCCCCTTGGATACAAAACGTTTTGATCCGGATGGTTCTTGTCAATATTAGCCCAGAATGTTTGTGAATGCCCTAAAAAATTAACCTTAGGATATTTTTCTAGCATTTTATGAAAGCGCTCAAAACCACGGTTATACATATTATACTGCCAGTGCATGAGTACAGGCACATCATATTCCTGAGCAAGCTGATAGATTTTCTGCATCTCTTCCGAATCACAGTCTACATTGAATTTCAATTCACCGATCACCTTGGCACCCAGTTTCAGATACTTTTCAATCTCTGGAATTGCTCCAGGAAAATCAGGAACCTCACAGGCGCCAAAAAGCATTTCAGGTGAATGTTCACGGGCATACTGATAACAGATCTCATTACCTCCCGCCTTAACCTGCAAACCATTACTCAATCCATAATGAGTCGAGCCATAATTCAAAGACCTTCCAGCCGGTAAAAGTATGGTAGTAGTCACACCCATCATTCGCTGATGTGCAAGCATTTTATCCTGACTCCTACCCGCATAATCGGTATGCTGATGAATATCGATGATCGGTTCAGAAGTCTGAAGTTCTGCTCCATTGAGTTTCAAAGTATATCCGGCAAGTAATAATCCTGTTCCGGCAATAAAATGACGGCGGTTAATCGTGTTTTTTATCTCCATAATAACGTTTAAGTACCCAATTTACATAATGTTAAACAATAATTCTTAAACATATTAGCCCGTCATTGCAATGAAAGTCATATTGGAGTCTCATTGCGAGCGCAGTGCTATGTCATTGCGAGCACAGCGAAGCAATCTCCTCAGCATTATACCTACCCTTTTAAGGATTGCTTCGTCGTGCCTCCTCGCAATGACACTAATACTACAGTCCATCATCTCCCCAGTCACCTCTATTTTACAGACAATAAGGAAAGATTAATCAAATCTTAATTAACTTTATAGTCTAAAATAAAACGATGAAAGCAGTTAAAGCATATGCCGCCCTAAGCGCGGATAAACCACTGGAACCCTGGCAAATCGATCGTCGGGAACCTGGCTCAGACGATGTTGAGATCGAAATCCTGTTTAGCGGAGTATGCCATTCTGATATACATACCGCAAGGAATGAATGGCATGGCACGGTCTATCCGGCAATTCCAGGACATGAAATTGTTGGTAAAGTAACCCGTGTGGGTGATGCTGTCAGCCGTTTTAAAATTGGCGACATTGTAGGTGTTGGCTGCTTCGTTGATTCTTGCAGACATTGCAGAAACTGTAAGGATGATCTGGAACAATATTGTGAAAATGGACATACGCAAACGTATAACTCTTACTCACAGGACAAAAAAACAATTACCCAAGGTGGATACTCCACCCATATAGTTGTTACCCAACACTTTGTACTAAATGTTTCCGATAAATTACCATTGGCAAATGTAGCACCTCTTTTATGTGCAGGTATCACCACCTACTCTCCTTTGAAACACTGGAAAGTAAAAAAGGGAGATAAATTGGCGGTAGTGGGCTTAGGCGGACTTGGTCACATGGCGGTTAAGATAGCCTCATCGATGGGAGCAGAAGTAACGGTATTAAGTCGCTCAAAAAGTAAAGAAAAGGATGCTGAGAGATTAGGTGCAAGCCATTTCAAGATCACTTCTGATCCTGAAAGTATGGCAAACATGGCTGGAAGTTTCGACTTTATCATTGATACAGTTTCAGCAGAGCATGATTACAATCAATATCTTGCCCTATTGAGAACAAATGGAGTTATGGTACTTTTAGGTGCTCCTCCAAGTCCTTCAGCGGTTTCAGCATTTCAGCTTATTGGTGGCCGCAGAAGTCTGGTGGGCTCATTGGTTGGTGGCATCAAAGAAACCCAGGAGATGCTCGATTATTGCGCAGATCATAATATCAGCTCAGATATTGAATTGATTAATATGGATCAGATCAATGAAGCATATGAAAGAACGCTCGCTGGTGATGTACATTATCGTTTTGTAATTGATATGAAATCACTAAATTGAACCTGATTAAAATTTAAACACAAATTATCTATAACTAATATTAGAAATTAAAATTCAAAAGATCGATCATGACTAAAAAAATGCCATTTTTATTAAGTGCAATTGCGCTTATCTTCACCGCTTTCAGTAATGGAGCCTATTCACAGGGAAGTAGCAAAGATCCTGTAGAAAAACTTGCTCCTAATAGCGTTTACCCATCTGCCTTCACAGGTCAGACAAGAATTGCAGGTGTAAAAACCAATGCAGCAATTCAATCAAAAATGCTTGTAAACGGACTTAAAAGACCATGGGGTATGACGGTATTACCTGATGGAAGACTTTTGATCACTGAAAAAGCTGGAGTCATGAAAATTGTCACAACTTCAGGAATGGTAAGTGAACCGATCACCGGTCTGCCGGAAGTAAATTCTGCCGGACAAGGAGGCTTACTGGGACTCACCATTGATCCGAATTTTACAAAAAACAGAATGGTTTACTGGTCATTTTCTGAAAAATCAGCTGCAGGCAACCAAACTGCTATCGCCAAAGGAACTCTGTCTTCAGATGAAAAAAGAATCGAAAATGTCACTGTAATCTATCGTGCAAATCCGGCACATCCTAGTACCGGGCATTATGGCGGAAGAATTCTGGTTGATAAAACCGGTAATTTATTGATCACAACCGGAGAACGTTCTTCATTGGAAACCAGACCTCAGGCTCAGTTTCTGACCTCGGCTAATGGCAAAGTAATCCGCATCACTAAAGATGGAAAGCCTGCTCCTGGCAATCCATTTCTGAACAATCCTGAAGCTAAACCTGAGATCTATACCTATGGTCACCGAAACGTTCAAAACCTGGCATTTCATCCGGTAACGGGTGATATTTGGACCGCTGAATTTGGACCAAGAGGTGGTGATGAGTTAAACCTGATTAAACCAGGGAAAAACTACGGTTGGCCAACCATTACCTACGGCATCGAATATAGCGGAGCTAAAATAGGCGATGCAATTCAACAGAAAGAAGGAATGGAGCAGCCTGTGTATTATTGGGATCCTGTAATCTCTCCAAGCGGAATGTCATTCTATAGCAGTAACACCATTCCTGAATGGAAAAATAACCTATTCATTGGAAGTCTGAGTGGAATGCATGTACTCAGACTGGTCATTAAGAATAATAAAGTAGTTGGAGAAGAAAGACTTCTTGCTGATGAAAAACAACGTTTCAGATCGGTAATTGAAGGTAAAGATGGTGCATTATATGCCATCACAGATGAAGGAAGATTATACAGGCTAGGAAAATAAAAAAGCAAATGCGTTTTTATTAGTTAAAACAATCATTTTTACAAACGGGGATCGGTTTTATGCCAATCCCTGTTTTTTTATGCCTTCATACGAGGTTTAGCATTCAAATTTATTGGCAAAATTGATGATATTTAATTCTTTAATTAGATATTAGTTTAATAAACAAATTAAGGAAAAAGCTAAATGCTGATTCAGACTACCAGAATGAGATCATACCTTCCCAAATTATCAAGTCTATTTACTTTCCTTATTTTTCCGTTTGTACTATTTTCACAGATTAATAAATTCAGCCCTTATACTCAGGACCTGAGCGGGACTGACCTGAAGTTTGACATGGTCGCTGTTCCTGCCGGCGAATTCATGATGGGCAGTCCAGAAAATGAAGCTGGGCGACTTCCTGATGAAGGTCCTCAGCATCCGGTAAAAATAAGCCCTTTTTGGATCGGTAAACATGAAGTTACATGGGATCTTTTTGAACCATTCGTCTATAAAAATCAGGAAATTCGTCGCAGTACACTTCCATTAACGCAAGAGGTCGACGCCTTGACCCGGCCAACGAGGCCCTATGTGGATATGACATGGGGCATGGGCAAAGAAGGTTTTCCAGCTATTGGAATGACCCATTACTCTGCTGTTCAATTCTGCAAATGGCTATACACCAGAACAGGTATATTTTACAGATTGCCAACCGAAGCGGAATGGGAGTATGCCTGCCGTGCTCAAACAATAGGACCTTACTCCTTCGCCTCAGGTTTAAAACTGGATGAATATGCGTGGTACAGTGATAATAGCGATAAAAAAACACATCCTGTAGGAAGCAAAAAGCCAAATCCATGGGGTCTTTATGATATGCATGGAAATGCAACAGAGTGGACCATTGATCAATACAAGGCAGATACGTACAGCATCTTTAAAAATACCACTGCCCTCAACCCCTTAGTCCCGGCAGAAACATTATACCCGCATGCTGTGCGTGGTGGATCTTATGAAGATTCAGCCAATGATCTTCGTTCTGCAAGTCGCAGGGGTTCAGATCCGGAGTGGAAAAAAATAGACCCTCAGATACCGAAAAGTAACTGGTGGCTAACAGGAGGTACATTTGTAGGAATAAGGCTGGTAAGGCCCCTTCTGCCTCCTACTAAAGTAGAAATTGAAGCATATTACAATCGAGAACCAATAGCTGATTATTAAATCAAATTATCCATAAAATGAAGAACGAAATTTCTGGAACAAACGACAGGAGGGATTTTTTAAAAACCTCAGCCATCCTCACAGGAGGCGCCTTACTAAGTAATATCCCTCTTGCAGGAGCATATGCATCAGGATCAGACACCATAAAAATTGCACTGATAGGTTGCGGTGGCCGTGGAACCGGTGCTGCTTTTCAGGCGCTGAGCACGAGGTATAATTTAAAACTGGTAGCTATGGCTGATGCATTTCCCGATAAACTCGACAAATGCCATAAAGCCTTACTTGCAAAATATGGCGCTGAAAAAGTAAGCGTTCCTGATGATAAAAAATTCGTTGGTTTCGAAGGATATAAACAAGCAATCGCTGAAGCTGATGTAGTTTTACTGGCATCTCCTCCGGGATTCAGACCTTCACATTTTGCGGAAGCCGTAAAACAGAACAAGCAGATTTTCATGGAAAAACCTGTTGCAACTGATTCACCAGGTATCCGTAGTGTGCTGGCAACTGCAGAAGAAGCTAAACGCAAGAAATTAAACGTGGTAGTAGGCCTGCAACGCCATTATCAAAAGAGCTACATTGAATTAATGGATCGTGTACATCAGGGCGATATCGGTGATGTGATCTCCGGTCAGGTTTACTGGAATACTGACGGCGTTTGGGTAAATCCTCGCCAAGCTAATCAAACTGAAATGGAACACCAAATGAGAAACTGGTACTATTTCAACTGGCTTTGTGGTGATCATATCGTTGAACAGCATGTTCATAATATTGACGTAGCCAATTGGGTAAAAAATAAATATCCAGTCTCTGCTTATGGAGCAGGTGGACGGTTCCTGCGTAATGGAAAAGAGCATGGTGAGATCTATGACAACCATTCTATTGAATTTGTTTATGACGATGGAACTGTTATATCAAGTCAATGCCGTCATTTTACAGGTGGAGCAAATAGAGTAGATGAATCTTTCCAGGGAACAAAAGGAAAGGTATACTTTGACTCTAATAACAAAGGAAAGATCTGGGATCATAAAGGCAAGGTATTGGTAGATTATGTAGGTAAAAATGATGCAAACCCGTATCAAACAGAGCATGATGAACTATTTGCGGCAATAACTGCCAATGAATACAAGTTCGCTGATGCTGAAAATGCTGCAAAAAGTACGATGACTGCAATTATGGGTCGTTATGCAAGCTACTCAGGTGATATCATTAAATGGGATGATGCATTAAACTCTCCGATCAGTCTCTTTCCGGAACGCTTAGCATGGGATGCTATGCCAAAAGTATTACCTGATGCAAACGGAAATTATCCATTTGCAATTCCGGGAGTAAGCAAGGTAATTTAATACTGTTATTTCTTCATTCAAAATAAAAACAACTATGAAAAGAAGTGAATTCATAAAAAGCTCGACCTTATTTGGACTTTCCCTCGCTGGGGGAAGCGCTGCGTTTGGATCAAATTTAGGCAAGACAGCGAAGGCAGAAAAAACCTTTAATTTAGACTACGCTCCACATGCAGGAATGTTCGCAGCTCATGCCGGAGATAATTTCATCGATCAGATCATATTCATGCATGATCAGGGCTTTAGAAGTATTGAAGATAATGGACTTGTAAAACGCCCTATTGCTTTGCAGGAAGAAATTGGCAAAACCCTGGCAAAACTGGGCATGACCATGGGTGTATTTGTTGTCGATAAGGGAGGCAATGGAGCTAATACACTAGCTGCCGGCAAACAGGAATACATTGATATTTTCTTAAATGGCTGCCGACAGGCGGTTGAAGCTGCAAAACGCGTCAATGCAAAATGGATTACTGTAGTTCCGGGAGATTTTGAACGGAATCTTCCGATAGGAATTCAAACCGGAAATGTGATTCAAGCGTTAAGACGTGGAGCAGAAATTTTTGAACCCCATGGACTGATCATGGTGCTTGAGCCATTGAGCGATACCCCTAACCTATTCCTGCGCAATACTGATCAAACTCATCTAATCTGTAAGGGTGTAAATAGTCCTTCCTGCAAGATTCTCTACGATATTTATCACATGCAGAAAAACGAAGGAAATCTGATCACTACTATGGAAAAATGTTGGGATGAGATAGCCTACATTCAAATTGGAGACAACCCGGGAAGAAAAGAACCTACAACCGGAGAAATCAATTACCGTAATTTATTTAAATACATAGACAGCAAAGGCTACAAAGGCGTTCTGGGAATGGAGCACGGCAATTCACTTCCTGGAAAAAGCGGAGAGCTTGCCTTAATAAAAGCCTACAGAGAGGTAGATAATTTTAAATAAGATCAGGGTTTAATTTTACCAGGAGTTATTAAAAAATAGCTCCTGGTAAAATTCAGGTAAGCATTTTGAGCTCGCGTAATTTTTCAAGATACAGAAGCACTTCTGTTTCACTGACATCACTAAAATTCTCATAATAAGCACCAACTCCAGAAAAATCTGGAGGGGTCATCAGAACAATCACTTCATCAACTTCCTTTGATACTGTTCTTACGGCACTAGGGGAAGCTACAGGAACTGCAATAATAAGTTTAGCAGGTTTACTCTTTTTTATCAGGCTGATAGTACTTAAAAGAGTATTACCAGTTGCCATTCCATCATCGATAACAATCACTGTCTTTCCACTCAGGTTTTCAGGCTTACGTTCACCCATAAATTGATCATGCATGTGCTTTAGTTTTGCCCTGACCACCTTTAATTCCTCTTGAATATATTCATTTGAAACGTCATGGTGGGGAATTACAAAGTAGTCGGACAAGCTGGCGGCACCAATTGCATATCCCTTATTTGAAGGGTGTCCAATCTTTTTTGTCAGGACTATTTCCATCGGAAATCCTAGTTCCTTTGCCACAACATAGGCTAATGGAACCCCACCCTTTGGAACAGCTAAGACTACTCCCTGATCCGATTTATATTTACTAAGCTGTGCTGCAAGCAAAATTCCAGCTTCCGTTCTATCTTTAAACATGTTGCACTATTTATTAATAAAATATCAGGCCATGACAGCAGGAATATGGCTTTTAAACCATGAAGAAGCGAGCGCTGCTACCTGCTCTAATTTGCCCTCCTCTTCAAACAAATGACTGGCACCATCAACAATTTCAATCCGTTTTTCACAATTCAGCTTCTCGTATGCTTTCTTATTGAGACTCAGCACCTCACTGTCAAGACTACCTACAATAAAAAGGCATGCTACATTTATGCC
>JBIIWE010000039.1:0-9731 GCA_044339075.1 Daejeonella sp.
CAAGACCTGTCTGGTTTTTTTATGTCTGTCAATATCCCATTATTATGAACAGACAAGCTCACCTACTTTTTATAGGGTATGTAATTGAGGCTGGCACTGACAGCTATTTTTTCAGCTATTTTCTTAAAAACGAGTTTTGGAATATCAATCTTATGATCAATGAGCATTACATCAAACCCGGCATCCAGGTTTAAGTTATTCTCACCTATAATTAGCTTCCCCCTGATGGTTCTTTCCTGATCGACTCCATGAATATTCAGTGTTCCGCTTGCGCTGACGTCATAAGCTCCGGACTTACTAAAATTGATCATCTCATTTATTTTGCCTTTGAATGTAGCATATGGAAATTTTTCGCTTTCCAGGTAGTTTTCATTAAAATGCTGTTGCATTAGTCTATTACTGAATTGAAATTGTGCGATTGGGATCCGTACAACCAGTTCGCGGTTTACAGTATTAATTAGTGAACTTGATTTGGTATTCTTTGCCTCAATATCCTCCATCGGAGCTTTAGAGAAAAAACTCAGCTCACTGGTTTTAACGCTATAAATCTGGTTCTGTGCCGATGTAAACTGGCTTGTCACTAAAAAAATAGATACTAGTAGAAATTGTCTCATGGATTAGACTTCTTTTTTTTCTCAAAAGAGAAAGTTCTTGAAATATTAAATCCGAAGTGAATATCTCCGCTTCCCCAGCTACCATTTGTTTCAGTTATGAACTGTCTTTCGGTCATCCCAAATGAGTTGGTAAATAGCAGTTGAAAAACATGGCCTCCTGTTTCCAGATCAAAACTGAATGATAGGTTATTGGTATAGTTGTCATCAATCTGATTGGGTAATACATAATGATACTCTCCATTAAGAGAGGTTCTTTTACTTAGCTTCATTCTCCCTCCAATACCTGTTGCAATAACGGTTTTGGAATCAGAAAAAATATCGGGGCGATTCCTATGTATCAGGGTTGGCGATACCTGAATAGAAAATCCTTCACTAAATTTTCTTGCGATTAGGAGCTGGCTGGTATAACTGCTGCGGTCAAAACCAGAAATACTTGGTGTTGTATTTTGGGTACGTAATGAATATCCAGTAAATAATGTCAGAGATATTGGAATATTTAGCGCACCTGATGATTGACGTAATAATTTATATTTACCAAAGAAGTCGTACATTTTCTGAAAGGAACTTCTGCCTAAGCCGATCATCAAACGATCATTGATTCCATATTCAAGGCCAAGCCGATTTGTTGCTGCATCCAATCCGAAAAACTCATCAAAGCCTCTGTTCACCCGATCAAAGCGATGAGATATTATAAAGTCTAAATTATTCTTACCGACAGTCTCAACCGAATGTCCATTGATAATACGGGTAGCCTTGAATGTTGCAGACCTTATCATTACCTCATTACTATCGGATACCATTTTCATCAGATCATCCTGTGCAAGGGAAGTAAATGGGAGTATGGTGAATAGGATCAGGTATATCTTTTTCATTTATCGCTTATCTAAAGATCAGGCTTCGAATACTCTTAGTGAGCTTCCGGATAATGTAGTACTATATTTTTTTAAACTAGAAGTTGCAGGACCCTGAGTTTTTGTTCCACTTGAATCGAAAACTGATCCATGCGCGGCGTCGGTAAGAGAGCAAGGAAAAGTGTTATTTCCAGCATTATAAGTTAATGGATTGCCCTGGTGTGTACAAGCACTAGCAAGTGCGATATAGTTTGACCCGTTTTTTGCTATAATAATATTATTCATGATTGTCCAGCCTTTTGTACTGATATCATTATTGGTGCTCACATTCAAAGTAAAATCAACTTTAGTACTTGTGGGTGTTGTTGGAGTAGTGGTTGTTGGTGTAGCCGTGTCACTTTTACCGCATGCTCCAAGGCACGATGTAATTACTAATGAGCCTGCTCCTAAACCTAAGGCAGAGAGAAAATCTTTACGTTCCATAATAAATTAGTTTTAATTTTTTAATTGTGTTAATTTCAACTATAATCCGTTTTTCTTACTATACGTGATTAAAGTGTCATTGGTTTGTCTGCATTAAAAATTGTATCAGTTTATCAACCTTAAATTAATATTATGAAACAAATATGTGTTTTCCTTTTGTTTTTTATTTCAATGACTGTATTTGCACAGCAAAAGCAATCCTTGTCAATTACACTTGAAAATGTAGAATATCCTTATCCACTAAATTTTCTTTCTTTGAGTATCGAAGGGCAGGATGTTAGAATGGCCTATATGGATATAAAACCTGCAAATTTTAACGGGAAATGTCTGATGCTTTTTCATGGCAAAAATTTTGGTGGTTATTACTGGACTAATATGATCAAGTTTTTCAGTGAAAAGGGTTACCGGGTACTTGTTCCTGATCAGATTGGTTTTGGAAAATCATCGAAGCCATTTATTAATTATAGTTTTCACAGGCTTGCAGCAATGAACAGACAATTAATGGACACTCTGAAAATTCAGCAGGCTATTGTAATGGGGCATTCAATGGGCGGGATGCTTGCTAGCCGTTTTGCCTTATTATATCCGGAGAGAACTGTTCAGCTAATTCTCGAGAATCCCATTGGTCTGGAGGATTACCGGTCTTTTGTACCCTATGCCAGCACTGAGGCTTTGTATCAGACCGAGTTAAAAACCACTCCGGAAAGCGTCAAAAAATATTATCAGAGTTCTTATTTTGTAAAATGGAAGCCTGAATATGATGATTTGGTTCGAATTGCTTCGGGAGTAAGTGGAAGTTCGGAGTTTCCAAGATATGCGAAAGTTGCAGCGCTTACTTCTCAAATGATCTATGAGCAGCCTGTTATTTATGAATTGCCCTTGCTTAAGGTTCCTGTACTTCTGCTTATTGGCACTCAGGACAAAACGATTGTAGGAAAAGCTAGATTAAGCCCTGAAGACCAGAAAAAGTTCGGACGATATGATCAGTTGGGGAAGCAAACGGCAGCAATTATACCTGGTTCGCGACTAGTTGAATTTGAAAATTCCGGACATATTCCACATCTTGAGATTCCAGAAGAGTTTTTCAAGGCTTTGGAGGGAAATATGAAATAAGTTGACTAGTTAATATTTCCGGAAATCTCAGAGCTGGAACAAAAATTTGTAGTTGTTAAGCTAATAATAATGAGGCAATCTCTTCTAATGTTAATTGTTGTTGCTCACCGCTTTTCATATTTTTAAAGGATAAGAGTCCTGTTTCCATCTCATCGCTTCCTATAAGTATTACAAATGGGATATTTTTATCATCCGCATAGGTCATTTGTTTTTTAAGCTTTGCTGATGTTGGGTAGATCTCTGCACTTATTCCTTTTTCTCTTAATGTTTGCAGTAAGGGAAGTGCATATTTTTCTGCCTTTTCATCGAAATTACTGATCAGAACCCTGGTGCTTTCAGATGCGCTTTGAGGAAAGAGTTTAAGCTCCTCCAGCACATCATAAATACGGTCGGCTCCAAATGATATACCCACACCGGTTAAATCGCTCAGGCCAAACATTCCGGTAAGGTCATCGTAGCGGCCACCTCCTCCAATACTACCCATGGCTACTTCATTGGTTTTAACCTCAAATATAGCTCCTGTATAATAGTTTAATCCCCGGGCAAGCGTAATATCTAATTCTAAGCTTTTGTTTAGGGTTATTTGCTTATTGCTTGTCAGGAGATTTAAATAGTCGAAAATTGTTTCAATCTCAGCAATACCTTTCAATCCTGTTTCTGAAGAAGAAAGCACTGAGCGTAAGCTGTCCAGTTTTTGTTCATTGGAACCTGTTAGGAGTATGATCGGCTTTAGTTTCTCAATATCATTTTCATTGAATCCGCGTTCAATCAGCTCTTTTATTACGCCATCAAGACCGATTTTGTCTAGTTTATCAATAGCTACGGTCATATCTATGATCAGTTCAGGTTTACCTATGATCTCGGCTATGCCGGATAATATTTTGCGGTTATTAATCTTGATGGTAAAATCTTTCAGTCCGAGTTTACTTAATGCTTCATGATATATTAGAGCAAATTCTGCTTCATTTATTAAACTTTCAGATCCAACCACATCTGCATCGCATTGATAAAATTCACGGTATCTTCCTTTTTGCGGACGGTCGGCACGCCAAACTGGCTGAATCTGGAATCGTTTGAATGGAAATGAGATCTCATTCCTGTGCATTACTACATAGCGTGCAAATGGAACGGTAAGGTCATACCTTAATGCCTTTTCACTAATTTCAGAAATTAGGAGTTGTGAGTTGCGGCTTTCAAGCTTTTCGGCCGGTATATTTGATAGATAATCTCCGGAATTTAATACCTTAAAAATCAGTTTATCACCTTCATCGCCATATTTTCCGGTCAGGGTTGTGAGATTTTCCATTGTAGGAGTTTGAATCTCCTGATAACCATATTTTTTAAATACCGAACTTATGGTATTAAAAATATGATTACGCTTCACCATTTCGGATGCGGAAAAATCACGGGTACCTTTCGGAATAGATGGTTTGATCACTGCCATAGGGTAAATGTACAAAAAGGCTGGAAGCTTAACGATTAGAACAAAATTCCTCTATGATCTCTTTGCATCTTTTTTCGATCATCAGATAAACCGGATCAAACTGATTATCATCATGGTAGGGATCAGGTACAATCCCATTCTTTAAGAATAGGCGAACTTTCCCAATATCCGCATCACTATTAGCCAAAGATATTACATCTGAAAGATTGTTTTGATCCATCACCAGAATATGATCATATTTTTCAAAGTCACTGATATCAAACTGTCTGCATGATTGATTCGTAATATCTACTCCATATTTTTGTGCCACAGCAATTGAGCGCCTGTCGGGTTGTTCACCGATATGCCAGTTGCCTGTTCCTGCTGAATCGATCTCCCAGTTTAAATTTTTCACTTTCACCAGGTGTTCCAAAACACCATGAGCAAGGGGTGATCGGCATATATTACCTAAACAAACCATTAAGATCTTCATTGATATTAGCTGTTTTGGAATAGTTAATTCACGAAAATGCTGTTTAATAATCCTGCAAGATGTATTCCACCTTTTAGTAATTGCTGATTGGCGGTTTCCAGGTTGTCGTATATATATCGGTAGCTGAGTTTATCTCCGGATTTTACCTTGGAATACAGGCCTTCACTGATTTTATAGGAATCAGTAATCCATTGTGCAGGGCCTTCTAACTGTAGAGATTGAAGCTTGTATTTATCAATGAAATTTATTGAGTTGGTATATTCAGTATAACTCAGATCCTGTGATTCGATCAGGTCACTATCCCAAACCCGATGCAGGTTTGTGTTTTGACCAAACCAGGTTAATTGTATTTTATTTCCTCCCAGATCTTCAAAGCGACCGGTATGCATGGGCTGATGAACATCTCCAACAAGATGAATCAGTATTTTGAGGTACATGACTTTTTTATCCTGAGCAAGAGCTTTGTTTTTTAGTTCTGAACTCAGGAAAAGTATCTTGGTATAGGCATCGGTAACTGTATCCTGTTTTAAAGCATATGCTAATTGTTCATATTTTAATCCGGCTGGAAGATTAATATAATGCCAGTTACCCAAATAATTATATGCAGGTTCTGATTTAATAAAGTCGGCCCAATTGCTGGCCATAGCCATGGATTCAGTGCCAAGAATATTTTTTATTTCGCGGCTTGCTTTCTTACTCAAATAGCTCTCTGCAACCTGTCCAACTACCCTGTGACCAAGCATTCCCCAGGCCATACTTTGAAATGGGATATAGAGCAGCGTTCCAAAAAGGAATAGTTTTTTTAAAGACAAAACTTTCATAATCAAGTTAATTTAGAGGTTTTTGAACACAAACTGTTCTTTCTTTTAAGGATAGTTTAAGTTGTAAATGCTGTTGTATACTCTCCAAATATAGGCTATCGGCAGTATTTTTTCTGATCACAAATGCCGGAAGATATTGACCGATCCGATAGCATCCTGAGATCTTTTGTTTAAAGTTAGATTTCGTAAAAGTTGCTGTAACAATTAGGGTATCTTGTTTTGTAAGATATGTTCCTTTGGCAAATTCTGTCCATGTTCCATTGTTAAAACATGAATCAGGATACATATTTACTTTTGCAAATGTTTGAATAGTAACATATACAGAGTCGCAGGAAAAGCGAAACCGG
Organism: Daejeonella sp.; assembly: GCA_044339075.1. Taxonomy (GTDB): domain Bacteria; phylum Bacteroidota; class Bacteroidia; order Sphingobacteriales; family Sphingobacteriaceae; genus Daejeonella. The sequence goes on from JBIIWE010000039.1 coordinate 6,146, forward strand.
TGTTTGGAATATTGCAGCTTTTGATCCTGGAAATCCGCACTATCTTCCTCCCATATGCCCTGAATACTTTCTGTTCCATTTCCCTGAAGATTTGGGTTGAATTTACAGGATGTAAAAGCAAGAACGCTTAAGATTAAGAAGAAATAAGGAGCGTGTTTTGCCATTTTGAGATTTTAAACCTCTCCTGATTTATATCCGGAGAGGTAAATGAATTATTTTAGTCCGCCGATCATATCTTCAGGACGTACCCATTGGTCAAATTGCTCATTGCTCAGTAAACCCAAGTCAAGAGCAGCTTCTCTGAGTGATTTATTTTCTTTCAATGCTTTTTTGGCAATTTTTGCTGCATTCTCATATCCAATGTGTGGATTCAAAGCAGTAACCAGCATCAGAGAATTTTCAAGATGTTTTTTGATACCCTCGTAATTCGGTTCTATACCTGATGCACAATTATCTGTAAATGAAACACATGCATCACCAATTAATCGTGCAGATTGCAGAAAATTAGCAGCCATTACTGGTTTGAAAACATTCAGTTCATAATGTCCATTTGATCCTGCGATGCTTATGGTTACATCATTACCCATAACCTGTGCTGCAACCATCGTTACTGCTTCATTTTGGGTTGGGTTAACTTTTCCGGGCATTATTGAAGATCCTGGTTCATTATCTGGAATGTGGATTTCTCCGATTCCGGAACGCGGGCCGGAAGCAAGAAGACGTATATCATTTGCGATCTTCATCAGCGAAACTGCAATTTGTTTCAAGGCTCCATGGGTTTCCACAATGGCATCATGCGCTGCAAGTGCTTCAAATTTATTTTCTGCTGTAATAAATGGCAGTCCCGTAAACTTTGCGATATAATCTGCAACTTTTACATCATATCCCTTTGGTGTGTTGATACCAGTACCTACAGCGGTTCCTCCTAAAGCCAGTTCAGATAAATGGTCTAAGGTGTTTTTAAGTGCTTTTAGTCCATGGTTCAGCTGAGAAACATATCCCGAAAATTCCTGACCTAATGTTAAAGGGGTTGCATCCATTAAGTGGGTACGACCGATCTTAACAACATCCTTAAATTTTTCAACTTTCAGCTGAAGAGCATCACGAAGTTTCTCAACTCCCGGAATTGTTACTTCTGAAACCATTTTATAAGCCGCAATATGCATGGCTGTTGGATAGGTGTCATTTGAGGACTGCGATTTGTTTACATCGTCGTTTGGGTGGACAAATGTAGTGCCTTCACCAAGCTTATTGCCTTGCAGAACATGAGAACGATTAGCGATCACCTCATTTACGTTCATGTTAGATTGTGTACCAGAGCCTGTTTGCCAGATTACAAGAGGAAACTCAGAACTTAGTTTACCCTCAAGAATTTCATCACAAACCTGTGCAATAAGATCGCGTTTCTCAACAGATAAGATCCCACTGTCTGCATTTGTAAATGCTGCTGCTTTTTTAAGGAATGCAAAAGCTTCAATTATTTCCTTAGGCATAGATGCCTCGGGGCCAATTTTGAAATTATTTCTTGAACGTTCGGTTTGTGCACCCCAGTATTTATCTGCAGGCACATTTACTTCGCCCATCGTATCGTGTTCTACTCTGTAAGTCATTGGACAGGAATTATTTGTTTTGCTACAAATTTAGATTTTTTTACCTAGTGTTACTGTCAAAAATTCAGATTTTACTATCTTTTGTTCGAAAATTTATTCAAAATAGCGTGTGGTGTTTATAACTCTTTTCTTGGGCTAATTATAATATTTTCTATTTTTCGGCATTTAATTTATAGCAAACATATTCGATGATTCAATATTTCCGTCACCTACTGATAATTTCGTTTTTGATAGTACTTTTTCAGGGTTGTAATTCCGATCCTGTTGTAAAAAGAAAGAAGAGATCGCTTTCCGATGAGCAATTAGATAGCATAGCTTTAATCTACGACCCCCAAAAGGCAGATAAAAGAATTGATGAATTTGTGATGAATCTTCACAGAAGATCTGGCTTTAATGGAAATGTACTGGTAGCAAAAAAGGGAAAGATCATTTATGAGAAGGCAATTGGCTGGGCAGACCATTTACATCGCGACAGCCTGAAAATAAATTCAGTGTTTGAGCTGGCATCAGTTACAAAAATATTTACTTCCACAGCAGTAATGATGCTGGTTGAAGATGGAAAGCTCAAATTGAATCAGGATGTTAAAGAATTTTTTCCTGATTTTCCTTATGACGGCATTACGGTCAAACTGTTGCTGACACACCGATCTGGTATGATGAATTATGTGTATTTCGTTGATGATCTTTGGAAGGCTCAAAAGAAAGATGAGCGTCCTGGTATTACCAATCAGGATGTGATGAAGTTGATTGCAGAGCACAAACCTGCTCCTTACATGAAACCAGACAGAAAATTCCACTATAATAATTCTAATTATATGGTTTTGGGGGCTATTATTGAAAAGGTTAGCGGGCAAAAATTCTCACAATTCATGGCAGAAAATATTTTTAAGCCACTTGGAATGAAGCAAACTGCAGTTTATTCTAAGGCAGAATATACGAAGATCCCGGCAGATGTTGTTGGTCACGATAGAACGTGGCGTCGTTCTGTGGCACAGAATTTTCTGGATGGTCCGGTAGGCGACAAAGGTATCTACAGCACAATACATGATCTTTATTTGTTCGACAGAGCTATGCGTAAGGGCAGGTTATTAGATGCATCAACTATGGATTCAATTTATGCTCCTCGAAATGAGATGCAGAGAGGCCATTTTAATTATGGTTATGGATGGCGAACCTTTGTTAATGGGAAGCATAAAGTAGTATATCATACAGGCTGGTGGCATGGATTTCGGCATATTTACCTTAGACAATTAGATAAAGATGTGACCGTTATTTTGTTAAGTAATCTTACCAATGGGAGTCTGTTAAAACTGGATGAGCTTTTTAATGCAGCGGGCATGCCGGTAGTTAGAAGAAGTGCGTATTCCGGAAGTGGGCAGAGTTCAGTTTCGGATGATGAGGATTAGTAAAGTACTATTTTCAAGACATTCGTTTAGATTGCTGAACTTATAATTACAATAAGAGAAGCATGGGCACTATATTCAGAATAGACGATGATCCTATTCATCAAGGGATAGCTCAAATTGGCTTAGCCAAAAATCAAATCTATGATGATTTTGTTATTTATACCAAGGGCCGTTTAGGCTCTTGAATTTTTAAAAGAACACGCAGATAATCAGAATAAACTTCCAGATGTTGTTCTGTTCGACTTGAATATGCCTGTAATAGATGGGCGGGATTTTTTAGAGGCTTTTGAAATCATTCATTAGAATCTGATCAAGACCATTCGTGTTTTTGTAGTTAATCTTCTGTTGATGAATAGGATATAGTCCGATCAAAGCAGTTCAGCATTGGGTTTTATTACAAAGCCAATACTCCAGATAGTATAAAAAGTAATTTCTGATCATTAGATTGAATCAGATTTCTTTATGTTCGATATACTTATTCCGGCCCAACCAAGTGGCCGAAGAAATAAAAAAACGTTTGGATAATGTTTCTGTTTCGACTGATTAGGTAAGATCATAGTTAATCAAAGT
>JBIIWE010000040.1:0-9696 GCA_044339075.1 Daejeonella sp.
TGAATGATACAGTTCCTTCATTTCTGCAAACCGGTGTTTATCAGGCGAAACCGTCTGTTCAAACCTGGTCGAATGCGATGGATGTTGGTGACCCAAGTAATTGGGTGCGTATCATGGATCTTTTTGGTGGGAAAAGGGAGGAACTGAAAACGGTTTTAACAGGTTATAGTTATACTGATCAGGAAACTCTGGATGCCATCAGGCAGGTTCATGCAGACCATGGTTATATCATGTGCCCTCATACAGCAATTGCATGGCTGGCTTTAAAACAATGGATGAATGATCATGCTACAGAGGATGCTGCCGGTGTGTTTTTAGCTACTGCTCATCCATGCAAGTTCCCGGATATTTTCCCTGAGGCGATCACCCGTGAAATTGAAATTCCTGTTCAGGTAAAAGAGCTGGAGGAGAAAATACGGGTTGTTGTAAGCCTTGAGAATGATTTTGAATCCTTCAAGAAGTATCTATTGGGTGAACAATAGTGCCACCCTTTCGGGGGATACTATAAAAAAAATCGAATCAATACTAGGTTAAATACCCATTGGATGAAAAAAAATCATACAATGGGAATTTAAAATTTAAAATATGGCTTCTGCGATCCTTTTTGTCGGACCAGGATTGCTCATGGTATAAAAGTGTAATACAGGAGCTCCGATGGTCATGAGCTCTTTACACTGAGCGATCATATGCTCAATTCCAACTTCCCTGACTTCCTTTTCAGACTTACATTTTGCAACCGCCTCGCTTAATTCTTCAGGAAGATCGATATGGAATATTTTTGGCAAACTGATCATTTGTTTGGATGATGTGATCGGCTTTAAGCCTGGGATGATCGGTACATGTATACCATTCTTGCGACATTGATCAACAAATTCAGCATATTTTGAATTATCGAAAAACATTTGAGTTACGATAAATTCAGCTCCCATATCAACTTTCTGTTTCAGGAAATTAAAGTCTGCTTTCAAATTTGGAGCCTCGAAATGCTTCTCCGGATATCCGGCAACACCAATGCAAAATTGGGTTTTATAAGCTGTATCATGATCTTCATGAAGGTAAATTCCGTTATTCATATCAACAACCTGCTTGAGAAGCTCGCTAGCATAGGCATGCCCTCCGGGAGTTGGAATAAATCCGGAATCCGCATGGCGGGCATCGCCACGCAAAACCAACACATTGTCGATGCCAAGGAACTGTAGATCGATCAGTGCATTTTCTGTTTCTTCTTTTGTAAATCCTCCACAGATAAGATGTGGAACTGCATCTACTTTGTACCTGTTCATGATTGAGGCACAAATAGCTACTGTTCCCGGGCGTTTACGGTAAGAAACTTTTTCAAGCAAACCATTGTCATGCTGTTTGTATATATAATCCTCTCTGTGATAAGTCACATCAATAAAAGGAGGCTTAAACTCCATTAGGGGATCAATAGCATCATAAATTCCCTGAATGCTCTGACCCTTAACCGGCGGCAGCAGTTCGAAAGAGAAGAGTGTTTTGCCTTTGGCGGCTGCTATGTGTTCTGTGATTTTCATTTATCAGTTGTCGGTTGTCAGTTATCGGTTATCTGTTATCTGTTGTCTGTTGTCTGTTATCAGTTGTCTGTTAACAGTTTGTGCATGCCTGTTGTTACCCGATAGCTATCGGGTGATTTGGTTGATTAGGGTTATTTTCCTATTTCAATAATTTTTGGTAATATTTAATAAATCCGCTCAATAATTTTCTTGTGGTTTCTGTTGACAGCAGAACCTGATTAAGTTTCGTTTCATCTATATATTTTAAATCAAAACTAAGATACAATTGAGTTTCTAATTCATAAAGTGATCCTCTTGAGATATGAAAGAATTGAATACTATCTTTTGGATAGTTTCTTCCACACCCCTCAGCAATATTTGATGGTACAGATATTGCGCATCTTCTCATCTGATTAATCAATCCGAATTGTTCCTCTTTTGGGAATTCACTTGTGATTGAATAAATATCTTTTGAAAGTTTTCTCGCTTCTAGCCAAACATTTAAATCTTTATACCGTTTTTCTGAATCAGCCATTTCGAATAATTGATTTTGCGAAATAAATTACAATCAAAATTCAACTTATAACCAATTATACCTTTAAATCAATAATTCATACCGTTTACTAATTATCAATCTACAGAAACAGACAACCGATAACAGATAACTGACAACAGATAACTTAATATCCCAAATTAGGACTCAACCACCGCTCCACATCCTCCAGCGGCATATTCTTACGAATAGCATAATCTTCCACCTGATCTTTGCTGATCTTTCCTAATCCAAAATAGCGGGACTGAGGGTGGGCGAAATAGAAACCGCTGACTGCTGCTGTTGGATACATTGCAAAGCTTTCAGTCAAGTGTATAGTGGTTGCATTTTCTGCATCCAGAATTTCAAATAAAGTTTCTTTTTCGGTATGATCGGGGCATGCAGGATAACCTGGCGCCGGACGGATACCCGTATATTTTTCCTTGATCAGTTCTTCCGAGCTTAATAGTTCATCGTGAGAATAAGCCCAGAATTCCTTTCTTACTAATTCATGCATACGTTCTGCAAAAGCTTCAGCAAGTCTGTCGGCAAGCGCCTTGACCATAATACTGTTATAGTCGTCATAATTCTTTTCGAATACTGCAACCAGTTCATCACAACCAATACCAGTTGTTACAGCAAAGCCACCCCAATAGTCGGCGATGCCTGATTCTTTCGGTGCAATAAAATCAGACAGGGCATAATAGGGTTCACCTGCTGCTTTTTCTGATTGCTGACGCAGGGTATGGATCGTTTTATAAACCTGAGTTCTGCTTTCATCGGTATAAAGTTCGATATCATCACCAACAGAGTTAGCTGGCCAGAATCCGATCACACCTTTAGCTTTCAGAGATTTATCAGCGATGATTTTATCCAATAAGACTCTGGCTTCATCGTATAATTTTTTAGCTTCGACACCAACAAAATCATCTTCAAAGATGCGAGGGAAGCTGCCTCTTAATTCCCAGGTATGGAAAAATGGCGTCCAGTCGATATAAGGGACCAGCTCTTCCAAAGAAAAATCAGCAAATATCTTAGTTCCTAAAAACGTAGGTTTTTGAACTGCCGGGAGACTTAGGTCAATTTGAAACTTTGCTGTTCTGGCTTCTTCAATAGTTTTGAACTGCTTGTCAGACTTCTTGTTTAAATGAGCCTCTCTGGCCTTATCATATTCCTCCCGTATATTGTTGATATAGGCATCTCTATTATCATCACTCATCAGCGTGCTGCAAACGGTTACACTTCTTGAAGCGTCGAGTACATGAACTGCCGGACCAGAATAATTGGGTGCCACCTTTACGGCTGCATGGATTCGGGAGGTTGTTGCTCCGCCAATAATAAGCGGAATAGTAAACCCTTGTCTTTCCATTTCTTTAGCGAAATGCACCATTTCGTCAAGCGATGGGGTGATAAGTCCGCTAAGTCCGATAATATCCACATTTTCAGCTTTCGCTGTTTCTATGATCTTTTGTGCCGGAACCATCACGCCAAGGTCGATCACCTCGAAGTTATTACATGCCAGAACAACTCCAACGATGTTTTTACCGATGTCATGAACATCCCCTTTTACGGTTGCCAATAATATTTTTCCGGCGTTTTTACGCTGATTGCTATCTGCATTATTCAGTTTTTCCTCTTCGATGAAGGGCAGGAGATAAGCTACTGCTTTCTTCATCACCCGGGCAGATTTAACAACTTGTGGAAGAAACATTTTTCCTTGACCGAACAGATCGCCCACTATTCCCATCCCATCCATGAGCGGTCCTTCGATCACTTCCAGGGGTTTATCATATTTCTGGCGAGCCTCTTCAACATCATCGTCTAGGTAATCGATTATACCTTTGACAAGGGAATGCGAGAGTCTTGATTCGACACTATTTTTACGCCATTCTTCATCTTTTACAATTACTTTGCCCTTCGTTTTTATGGTGTCTGCAAAATCAACCAGGCGTTCAGTAGCATCTGATCTGCGATTTAGCAATACATCTTCCACCAGCACGAGAAGATCTTTAGGGATCTCTTCATAAACCTCAAGCATACCGGCATTCACAATACCCATATCCAATCCTGCTTTAATTGCATGGTATAAAAAGGCAGAGTGCATCGCTTCTCTAACAGTATTATTGCCTCTAAAAGAGAATGAAATATTACTTACACCACCACTAACTTTTGCCAGGGGAAGGTTTTGTTTGATCCAGCGTGTAGCCTCAATAAAATCGACGGCATAATTATTATGTTCTTCCAGACCAGTAGCGACGGTCAAGATGTTCGGATCAAAAATGATATCCTGTGGCGGGAAATTGACTTCATTTACTAAAATATCGTATGACCTCTGACAGATTTCTTTACGTCTTTCAAATGAATCGGCCTGCCCTGCCTCATCAAAGGCCATAACTACTACAGCAGCACCATATTGACGGATCTTTCCGGCATAGGTTTTAAATGCTTCCTCACCCTCTTTTAGGGAGATAGAATTGACAATTCCTTTACCCTGTAGGCACTTTAATCCGGCTTCAATCACACTCCATTTAGAGGAATCGACCATGATTGGAAGTTTGGAAATATCAGGTTCTGAGGCAATCAGATTCAAAAATTTGACCATGGCTGCTTCAGAATCAAGCATTCCTTCATCCATATTCACGTCAATGATCTGGGCACCACCTTCAACCTGCTGCCGTGCGACAGATAGGGCCTCATCAAAGTTTCCGCTTAAAATAAGTTTGGAGAATTTAGGAGATCCGGTGATGTTAGTCCGCTCACCGATATTCACAAAATTGGTCTCGGGTGTTAATGTTACCGGTTCAAGTCCGCTAAGCCTCAGAAAAGGTTCAGGAACAGGAGGAACCCTAGGCGGGAATTTTGCAGCTTTTTCAGCAATGCATTTGATATGTTCAGGAGTAGTACCACAGCATCCGCCAACAATATTAACGAATCCATTGGCCATGAAATCTTCCACCAGATGGGCGGTTTCATGTGGTAATTCATCGTATGCCCCAAATTCATTCGGAAGTCCTGCATTCGGATAAGCTGAAATAAAACAAGAAGCTTTTTCAGAAAGCTCTTCAATATGCGGGCGCATATCTTTTGCCCCCAGCGCACAATTCAGTCCGATGCTCAGTAAGTTGGCATGACTTAAGGAGTTCAAAAATGCTTCAACGGTCTGGCCGGATAAGGTTCTTCCGCTGGCATCAGTGATCGTTCCTGAGATCATGATATCGATCTTTTTGCCACTTTCATTTTCGTAGTTTTTTGCTGCGAAAAGTGCGGCCTTAGTGATCAGGGTATCGGTAATGGTTTCGAATAAGAGAACATCTGCACCACCTTCAATCAGTCCCTTAACCTGTTCATAATAGGCATCCACAAGTTCATCAAATGCGACTGCCCGATATCCGGGATCATTTACATCTGGCGACATGGAGGCCATTTTAGTTGTGGGACCCAGGGCGCCGGCAACAAAACGAGGTTTTTTAGGATTTTTGAGTGTATACTCTGTAGCAATTTCTTTAGCTATCCGTGCTCCTTCAAAGCTCATCTCATAAGAGAGGTCTTCCAACTGATAATCAGCCATGGAAATACGTTGAGTGCTGAAGGTATTGGTTTCAATAATATCGGCACCTGCTTCCAGGTATTCAGCATGGATTGCTTTAATGATATCGGGACGGGTAATATTCAGTAGGTCATTATTGCCTCTTACATCACATGGGTGATCTTTAAAACGTTCACCTCTAAAATCTTCTTCTGTTAATTGATAGCGCTGAATCATGGTACCCATGGCTCCGTCAATAACTAGTATTCGTTTTTTTAATTCTTCTCTGATGCTCATTAGTCTTTTTTAGATATTAGATATGAGATGTGAGATGTGAGATAAAACTGATGAAATGCAATGATTTATGCACTAAATAAGTCTGATATCTCAGATCTAATGTCTTATATCTATTACAAGCTTATTTTCGAAAAGTCGGTATTCATTGACTTTCACTTATCTTTTCCGCCTTGGGCGGATAGAATGTAGCACCTTGTTAGCACAGGTTGCTAAGACTTCGCAGGGTCTAATCCCTCCGTCTTTCTGAATAAGCAGTGCAAAAGTGCAAGATAATTTGATGAAATGCAAATGCAAGGGGGTGTTATCAGTTAGCCGTTGTCAGTTTTCTGTAATCTTTGCCTTTAACTGTAATTGCTTATGTAAATTAGTTCTTCGGAAGATAGGGGCAAGGTTACGAAAGATACCTCCGAGTTGTTAAATTTTAGCCTTAGATTATTTTGACCTACGAACAGCAAACTCCCTATTTTCGGGTAGGTGCTGTTAGCAAATGTGGTTAATATTTTTTCTTTTTTGGACCTTGACGATTATCAAAAAAATTCAATAGAATTATCTTATTTCCAGATACTTTGTAGAAAATGGTTATCTGTTTGACTATTATAAAACCATGAATTCCTCTTTCTGCATTTTCCAGAGAACCAATCTCAGGGAATTCAATTAAAATGTCAAGAAAATCATAAACTTTCTTTACAAAAGCGCTTGTCACTTTTTCTCCCCATTCACTAGTTAGGTGGTCTAGTATATTATCGAATTTTTTGTCAGCTCTTTTTGACCAGAAAATTCCTAGAGCCATTTATTATGCTTTTTTTGAATTATGGAATGCGAAATAAGATTTTTTGGATCATCAGATTCGATGTCGGAAAGTAATAATTCTTCTTGTTCCTCATTAGAAAGTCTGCTCCACAATTGACCATCAACTGAATCTTTTGTTCTAGACATTAATCCAAAAAATTTAGCGAGTATTCTATCATTATCGATGCTGTCAATTAAATGATGAAAGTTATTCTTAAGTTGAGAGGTTTCCATCTTGTGTTTTTTTTAAAGGTATTAAAAAGGCAAATATTTTACAAGGACGGTTTCGTACCATGTTTGATAAATTCGGATAACAGACAACAGAAAATGGAGCCAAGAACCAAGAACCAAGAGCCAAGACTGTGTGGTGCTAATTGAAATTTTCTGCTTTTTTCAGACCTCATACCTCATACCTCATACAACAGATAACAGATAACAGATAACAGACAACTGGAACCAAGAACCAAGAGCCAAGAGCCAAGACTTTTAGGTTTAATTTCAAATTTTCTGCTTTTTTCAGACTTCAGACCTCAGACCTCATGCTTCAGACCTCAGACAACAGACAACAGATAACTGGAACCAAGAACCAAGACTTTTAAGTTTAATTTCAAATTTACTGCTTTTTTCAGACCTCAGACCTCAGACAACAGATAACAGACAACAGTCAACAGTCAACAGTCAACAGACAACAGACAACAGATAACAGACAACTAACCTTTACTTTCTTCCGCCAAATAAACGAAGTAACATCAAAAACATGTTGATGAAATCCAGATATAAGGTTAATGCCCCCATGATCACCATTTTGTTTGCTGAGGCATCACCGTATTCAATTCCGGCAGCAATACGTTTCAGGCGTTGCATATCATACGCGGTTAATCCTACAAATAAGGCAACACCTATAAAGCTGATGATATAATCTAATTGGCTGCTTCCTAAGAAGAAGTTGACTACGCTTGCAATGACGATTCCTACTAAAGCCATCATCAAAATGGGACCGAATTTGGTCAGATCGGTTTCGGTAGTATATCCGGCAAAAGCCATTACCCCAAATAGAAGAGAAGCAGATATAAAACATCCTAAGACCGATGAGGATGTATAAACTAATAAAATATAACTCAGACTTATTCCGGTTGCAGCAGAGTACAATACAAAAATTAATGCTAATATGGGAAATGAGAGTCGGTTCATCCCGAATGACATCACCAGAACAAAGGCAAGGGGCGCAAACATAGCTACTGTTCCAAGGGTTGTTCTACCTCCAGTTTCTGTATTGATCAGCATGCTTAATAAACCCTCGTCAGAAGAGAAAGACCATGCGAATCCTGCAGATAGGGCAAGTGCAATGAACATCCATAAAAATACATTTGGCAGAAAGTTTCTAGAAGTTATTCCACCTTCCCGCTGTATAATTGGCTCGTTGTTATACTGGTATACTGATTCTTTTTGTGACATCTTAAAATTGTTTTATCGAATTTAATAAAATTGATCTGTTCTTGTGTTATCGGAACGTAAAAGTTTAATTTGATACTCGATTAAGGTCATTTTATCAACCTCCTTAATCCTTATCTTTCCCCTTTCAGCTTTCCCCTTTCCCCTTTCAGCTTTCCCCTTTCAGCTTTCCCCTTTCCCCTTTCAGCTTTCCCCTTTCCCCTTTCAGCTTTCCCCTTTCCCCCTAATCCAGCCTTCTACTTAATTCCATTTCAACATTTTTAAATAGCTGTAGAGGTCTCAGGTTACGCCATGCCATATCATCCAGGTTGCCACCAAGGTTGATATAATAATCAATATTATTTTTTTTGAACTCGCTAATCACATGTTCTCTAAAATTTATTCCGGCTATCCAGCCATCCTCAACATCCTGGAACCATTCTTCATAATAACAATCATCAGAAGAATGGAAGTTAAGGACATTCTCTCCAATCAGGATGAATTTATTTAGTCCTTCATCAACCATCAGCTCGATGATTTCTCTTTTCAGGGTCATGATATCATTATGAAGGGCATCATTCCACTCTCCTATAAATTCTATTATTGAAAACCCCAGTTCATAATCGGCATATAAAACCTTAAGATATAGCGTTTGAGAACCAAAGAAATCCCATTGCGGGTGGATTAGGTAATTGTAGATCTGCTTATCAAATTCAAATTCACTGTATTTGGTATCAAAAAATGGTGAAAGGGGATCTTCAGAAGCGATATAATCGTCTCTCCATCTATAATATGGTTCTATTTCATGCATAGGAACGTTGCCGGATTATAATTTTGCCGGAGCATTTTCAACGGCTTTGCGCACGCTTCCGTAGGTATCAAGTAAGGTTTGTGCAGTTTTTTCATCCAGGTTTGTTTCCTGCATCACCATATTTATGGCCCGTCCAACCAATTTAACATTGCTTAGTTTCATATCAACCATTTTATTGCCCTTAACCCTGCCAAGTCTGATCATTGACGAGGTGCTAATCATATTCAAAACCAGTTTCTGCGCAGTTCCTGATTTCATGCGTGTAGAGCCGGTTACAAATTCAGGCCCAACCACAACCTCGATCGGGTATTTTGCGGCGGCAGCAAGCGGACTGCCAGCATTGCAAACAATACATGCAGTTTCTAATCCATTTTCATTGGCTTTTTTCAGGCCACCAATGACATAGGGTGTTGTTCCAGAAGCAGCAATACCAACCAGAACGTCTTTGTCTGAAATATTAAATTCCAAAAGATCTTTCCATGCTTGTTCTGAATTGTCCTCTGCATTTTCAACTGCTCTTCTGATAGCCTTATCCCCACCGGCAATGATGCCAATAACCATATCAAATGGAACACCATAGGTTGGCGGGCATTCAGAAGCGTCCAGAATCCCAAGGCGACCGCTAGTACCGGCTCCAATATAAAACAGACGACCTCCTTTGCTGATCTTATCAACGATCACATTCACTACCTTTTCAATTTCGGGAATTACTTTTTCAACGGCATGCGGGACTGTTTTATCTTCATTATTTATTCCACGCAGAAGTTCTGCAACAGACATTTTATCTAAATCAGTA
>JBIIWE010000041.1:0-9680 GCA_044339075.1 Daejeonella sp.
GTTTAAATTTGATGGTGTTGATGCCAAAATTGTATTTCCTAATCAGTCAAACAAAGCAAAAAACTGGATCTGGCGTACCCAGTTTTGGGGGCATGAACCACAAACTGATATCGCCTTGTTAAACAAGGGATTTCATGTGGTTTATGTTGATGTGGTTGATCTCTATGGCAATAAGGTAGCGGTAAACAGATTAAATGCATTTTATGCATTTCTAATCAAAAACTTCGGTTTAAATAAGAAAACTGTTCTCGAAGGAATGAGCAGAGGCGGTCTGGATGCCTATAACTGGGCTTCAGAAAATACGGATAAAGTTTTTTGCATCTATGCTGACGCGCCTGTTTGCGACATTAAAAGCTGGCCCGGAGGCCTGGGTAAAGGTGATGGTTCAAAAAGCGATTGGCTGAAATGTCTGCGGGCATATGGTCTAACAGAAATATCAGTGAAAGAATTCAAAGACATCCCTATTAATAATTGTGTTAAGCTGGCAAAAGCTAAAATCCCACTGATAACTGTTTGCGGTGATGCCGATACAGTTGTTCCAATTGATGAAAACACCTATAAACTGGCAGAAGTTTACCGGGCTGCCGGTGGTAAAATTGAGCTGATCGTAAAAAAAGGAGTAGGTCATCATCCACATAGTTTAAAGGATCCTATGCCGATTGTGGATTTCATTTTGAAAAATACAAGGAATTAAAAATGGACTGAAAGACTTCAAAAAATCAGCGTCCCGTTTTTTCTTATCTTTGCACTATAAATACAAATAATGAGTGATACCCTGCACTGCCCAAAATGCAAATCGGAATTTACCTATCCTGATCAAAATAGAATGATCTGTTCACAATGCTTCCATGAATGGGAACCGAGTGAAGAATCAGCTGTTAAAACAGACGATACTATTAAAGTTCTTGATTCAAACGGCAATGAGCTGAAAGATGGAGATACGGTTATGGTCATAAAAGATCTTCCTGTTAAAGGTTCACCAAAACCTATAAAAGCCGGAACTAAAGTGAAAAATATTCATCTTTCCGAAGGCGACCATAATATCTCCTGCAAGATCGACGGATTCGGTTCAATGGCTTTGAAATCAGAATTTGTTAAGAAAGTATAATTTTTCTTGTTATTATGAGCACGTTGTTCATACCGTATAACTAGTCAAGGTGCCTAAAAATTTAAATCATGTCATCCCGAATCCTGCCCTTCAGCAGGTGAGGGAACTTCGTCAACAAGATTACAATTTAGACTTCCTTGCTACGAAGTTCCTTCACGTTGTTCAGCCTGCCTGCCGGTAGCAGGGATGACAGGTGCACAACGCCAAAAAAAAATATTTCAATCAAAAATCCAATGTCATCCCGAAACCTGCCCTTCAGCAGGTGAGGGACCTTCGCAGTCCATGGCACAATTTTACTTTCCTAAGAGCTAAGTTCCTTCACTCTGTTCAGCCTGCCTGAAGGTAGCAGGGATGACAGGTGCATAGCGCCTAAAAAAATAAATTTCATTTAAAATCCAATGTCATGCCGAAACCTGCCCTTCAGCAGGTGAGGCACCTTCGCAGCCCATGGCACAAATTTGCTTTCATAGCAGCTGTTCCTTCACGTTGTTCAGCCTGCCTGCCGGTAGGGATGACACGTGCATAACGCATAAAAAAAACCAATCGAAATCCAGTGTCATCCTTAAATCCTGCCCTTCAGCAGGTGAGGGAACTTCGTGAAACCTGTAAACTTATTTTAGGACGATACAATTAATAATAAATTTCATCCTTGACACGCATGCGATTCCACCTTTAGTTAGTTAAGCTCATACATCAGACCTCCTACCCCAGAAATATCACATTCCGAACCACCCCCTTCCAGCGCTCTGGCTAACACACCCCCCGCCAGCGGTGGACAGTATAGCGGATAAGAAAATTTCGGAAATGAATTGAAATTTCAATATTAATCAAATTCCTAGCAGCCCAGTATCCACCGCTGGCGGGGGAATCAAAGGGGGTGGTTTTTTCCTTGAAATATAGAAATGCTGCACAAGCCCTGATATCTCTTTCTTTTTAAGTCCAAAAAAACTAACTACCCCTCCCTCTTCAAAACCATTCCAATAATAATTAATAATTTACACCATCATCCAGCCACTAAAGATCTGAACCATGAACCTCATCATCAAAAAAATCCAGACAGAGCTAAAAAACACTAGTGATGAAAAGACTTTAGCCACAAGTCAGCTATTTTTCAAAGAAGAGATCAAAAGTTACGGAGTTAAAACTGAAACCGTCCGTAAAATCAGTAAAAACGAATTTAAAACACTTAAAACCAGCTCAAAATCTGAAATTTTCGAATTATGCGAAGAGCTTTGGAAATCAGGATATATGGAAGAATCATTAATCGCATGCGACTGGTCTTATTCCATTCATAAAAAATACGAACCGGGCGACTTTCAGGTCTTTGAAAAATGGATCAAAACCTATGTAAACAACTGGGCATCCTGTGATACTTTTTGTAATCATACCATGGGAGCATTTTTAGAAATGTATCCTCAAAATTTATCCGGATTGAAAATATTTGCCAGATCAGACAATAGATGGATGCGCCGTGCTGCTTCTGTATCATTGATCATACCGGCAAGAAAAGGTAAATTTTTGAAGGAAATACTTGAAATAGCAAGCCTTTTAATTAAAGACAAAGACGGTTTGGTTCAAAAAGGATATGGCTGGATGTTAAAAGTCGCGAGCCAATCTCATCAACAAGAGATCTTTGATTTTGTAATGAAAAACAAATCCAGTATGCCCCGAACCGCGTTGAGGTATGCCATTGAGAAAATGCCAACAGATTTGAAAGAATTAGCAATGAAAGCTGAGTAATTTCATCCATGATCTTATCCTTTTATTAACGATAATTCAGCATTGCATTTTATAATGGAATATTCTTAACTTAAATCCAGAATTTTTAACATTATCTATTTTTATGAAAAGAAGGAATTTTATCCTGCAAACTGGCACCATACTGGCCGGCTCCACTATTTTACCGGCATCTTCAGCCGAAGCTTTTTTGAAAACTACATCAAAAAAAAGAATTGCTATGGTTGGTCTGGGTAGCAGGGCTTTAGGTATGTGGGGTAAATCAGTGGTTGAGAAATTCGGAAATGAAGTTGAATTTGTAGGTCTTTGTGATATCAATGAAGGTCGTCAGCGTTTTTTGAAATCAGAAATGGGTGTATCCTGCCCTACTTTTACTGATTTCGATCAAATGATGCGCGAAACCAAACCAGATATCCTTATGGTTACTACTGTCGATAATACGCATCATGAATTTATTATCAAAGGAATGGAAATGGGCGCTGATATCATCACAGAAAAGCCATTGACTACCGATGAAGATAAATGCCAGGCCATTCTGGATGCTGAAAAACGTACAGGAAAGAAAGTAAGGGTGACTTTCAATTACAGATATTCCCCCCATCGGGCAAAAATTTACGAGATCTTACGTGCAAATAAAATCGGAAAGATCACTTCGGTAGACTTTCATTGGTATTTGGATACCAGCCATGGAGCCGACTATTTCAGACGCTGGCATCGATTAAGAGCAAAAGGAGGCAGCCTTTTGGTTCATAAGGCATCGCATCATTTTGATCTGCTGAACTGGTGGATCGATTCTGATCCGGAAGAAGTTTTTGCCTTTGGATCTCTGGATTTTTATGGAAAAAATAATTCATTCAGACATACCAATTGCCGCACCTGTCCGCATACCAAACAATGTGATTTCTATTGGGATATTACAAAGAATCCCACGCTGATGAAGCTCTATGTTGAAAATGAAAAATATGACGGCTATTTGCGTGATGGTTGCGTCTTTAAGGAAGATATTGACATATTCGATAAAATGGCAGTACAGATAAAATATGCAAATAAAGTCCAGGTAAGCTACTCATTAACAACCTATTCACCGTACGAAGGATACAGAATTTCCTTTAATGGAACCAAAGGAAAGATGGATGCATGGATTAAGGAAAAACAGCCATGGGACGAAGATGGTTTTGATGAAATACAGATAACCAGCAATTTTGGCAAGCGTGAGCTCATAAAAATTTCAAACACAGAAGGTGGACATGGAGGTGGCGACGACCGGATGAAGCAGCATATATTTTTACCCAATCAAAGCGATCCATATCGTCAGGCAGCTGGATTAAGGGATGGAGCTTTTGCAATTCTCACGGGCATTGCTGCTAGAAACAGCATCGATAGTGGAAAACCAGTAAAAATTAGAGATCTGACGAGTTTGGTACCTGGTGCTAAGAAACTTTAAAAATAGCTCGCAAAGACGCAGAGACGCGATTGTATGATTTAATACAAATAATCATAATTTATCTTAGCCCTTTGCGTCTTTGCGTCTCTTCGAGAATCCTTTTGGCAGTAAAGGAGATTTTTATTCATGTAGAAATAATTTGAAAGAACTAATTGGAAAAAATGTCTCGCAGAGACGCAAAAAAGGGTTCAAGTGACCAAAGAATAAATGATTACAAGTATTCTAGAATAATAAAAAACAATGATCAAGCTGTTTAGAACCGATGCAAATCATCCCGATTTTAAAGAGCTTGTTATTTTACTAGATGCCGGTTTAGCCATTTCAGATGGAAAAGACCATCAATTTTATACCCAATTCAACAAAACTGATCAGATCAAGTTTGTAATTATCGCCTACGAAAACTCAAAAGCTGTAGCTTGTGGTGCAATTAAAAAATATGACGAAAATACCATGGAGGTAAAACGGATGTTCACTTTACCGGAAAACAGAGGAAAAGGATTGGCAGGCATGATTCTTTCAGAACTTCAGCTTTGGGCAAAGGAAATGAACTTTAAAAAATGTATTCTTGAAACAGGAATAAGACAAATAGAGGCAATTGCGCTTTACAAAAAATCGGATTTTATCATTATTCCTAATTATGGACAATACGAAGGCATTGAGACCAGTATTTGTTTTGAAAAAATATTGTAGTTAAATTCATAACTATTAAATTTAAAGTCAACACATAATGAACCCCATCTTTAAAAACATTCTGGCAGCAATTTGCGGATTGGTTACAGGCAGTGTAATAAACATGAGTATTATTATGATAAGCGGATCAATTATCCCGCCACCGGCCGGTGCAGACATCACTACTACTGAAGGATTAACTGCATCCATGCATCTTTTCGAGCCCCGGCATTTTATTTTTCCATTTCTAGCTCATGCATTAGGAACATTTGCAGGTGCTTTCTTTGCTTCTTTGATTGCAGCAAATCATAAACTAAAATTTGCAATGGGCATCGGCATATTTTTCTTAGCAGGTGGAATTGCAAGTGTTTTTATGCTTCCTTCTCCATTATGGTACACTGTTCTGGATCTTGGCTTAGCTTATATTCCCATGGGATATTTGGCAGGGAGACTGGCACGCTAGCGCACGCGCAATGTCATTAAGTTAAGGATTACGATCCTGACGAAAGTCAGGATCTCCTTCATTATTACAAAATGCATTGTCATTCTGGCGAAGGCCAGAACCTTCTGCCCCCTTAAATAATGACATTGAGCGCATGCGTGCCGCGTGTGCTCATGTTCAATACTTATCAAGATTCCCAATCATTTTCATCAAATACTTTAAAGCATTAACAGAAAGCCTTCCATTAGAATAACCTTCTTGAAAAACGCTTACCTAAAATTAACATTCATAAAACCTTTAAGTTTCACGAAGTTTCCTAGTCTTTCTGATGCAGAATTGTTACAAAATCAGACATTTCAATGCCCTGACCTCTTGAATTTAAACTGCTTTTTTCGCATATTTACTTTAGTAAAATAAATAAAAATATAGTTTAATCTGCTTCCAGAAAACGAAAATGAATTTCAATTCTATCTTTTTAAAAAAGACTGTCCTAATTGGTGCTGTATCCATAATTGCTATTGCTCTGCTGAGCCATACGCTGATGATAAATCAGGGCGGCCTCCCTCCTTCTGATCCGGAAAATGGCGGAATTGCCTTGCCCGGAGGCTTTGAAGCGGTAGTGGTTATTGATAGTATCGGTCCTGCAAGACACCTGGCAGTAAATAATAACGGAGACATTTATGTCAAATTAAGGTTTTCAGCAAAGGGCGGCAATGTAGCTTTACGGGATACCGATAATGACGGAAAAGCAGATATCATTCAACATTTCGGAAGCTATAAAGATATAGGGAGTCTGGCAAATGGCATGCGTATTCACAAAGGATATCTTTACTACAGTTCTTCACTAGCCATTTACAGAAGCAAACTCACTCCCGGCAAACTAATTCCCGAAAGTGAGATGGAAACTGTACTGACCGATGACCACGGACATGGCGCACACTGGCATATTACCAAGCCGGTTTCATTTGATGATAAAGGCTTTATGTATGTCCCATTTGGCACCCCTTCCAACAATTGCATGGACATGGCAAACACTCCCGGAGGAAAACCTGGTCAGCTAGGAATAATGCCTTGTCCGGAGTTGGAGCAGCATGCCGGGATCTGGCGTTTCGATGCTAATAAAACCGGACTCACACAAAAGGACGGAACTTTATTTGCAACCGGCTTACGGAGTATTGTAGCCATGGACTGGAATAAGGCAGATAAAAGTTTATACGTCGTTCAACATGGAAGGGATAATTTGCACCGCTTATTCCCTGAACTTTACACTGCCTGGCAAAGTGCAGTATTGCCATCAGAAGAGTTCCTGAAAATCAAGGAAGGCGATGATGCAGGCTGGCCATATTACTACTATGACCAGATGCAGAAAAAGAAATTAATGACACCTGAGTATGGCGGGGATGGTAAAAAAGAAGGAAAAGGAAAAGAATTGGCACAACCATTAATTGGCTTTCCGGGGCACTGGGCACCAAATGACCTGTATTTTTACCAGGGAGACCAATTTCCTGCAAGATATAAAAATGGAGCATTTATCGCTTTTCATGGTTCAACAAACCGTGCACCTTATCCGCAAGCGGGATATTTTGTAGCATTTGTTCCATTTAAAAATGGTGCTCCTGCTGGTGATTGGGAAGTATTTGCTGATGGTTTTGCCGGTGTAGATCCGATAGTGAACGTAAAAGATGCGATCTTTCGGCCAATGGGAATTGCAATGGGACCAGATGGTTCTTTATACATCAGTGAGACTGAAAAAGGGAAAATCTGGCGTGTGATGTACAAAGGAGATAAAAAGAATTTCGGCACAGCACAACTGGCAGAGATGGAAAAACATAAACTCCTTTCTCATATCCGCACTCCGGATGAAGTGAAAGATAATCTGGAAAAAGGAAAGATCCCGGAAAAGGCGAAGCTTTATAATACCTATTGCGCCTCTTGTCACCAGAATGATGGAAAAGGAGATGGTAGTCGCTTCCCTCCTCTTGGAGGAACAGATTGGGTAACAGGAGATAAAACAAAGTTATTGAATACTTTGCTTAAAGGATTAAATGGAGAGATCCTAGTGAATGATAAACCTTATAATGGGCTGATGCCTCCACATAACTTCCTTAAAGATGAAGAAGTTGCTAATATTCTAACCTATATCAGGCAGAATTTTGGAAATAATGCATCTGCAGTTAGTGTTGAGGAGGTAAAAGAATATAGAAATAGTCAGAAAAAATAACAAAAGTTAATCGATTAATTCAAGGGATCAGATGTAACATGAATACTACTTATATTAATTTTAACTATTTGTCTAAGTCATTAAATTAGAGAATTCTTTATTCAAGAATAATAAAACGTAAAAATCAATCTCAATATAACTTAAAAAATAATTCAATGAAACGTAGAGACGTTATTAAAGGTCTGACATTGCTGCCATTAGCCGGTGGAGTTGTTGGAGGTGCTCAGGCTGCAATGGCTACTCCTGCCCTTACTGAAGGAGCAGGCATTGCTGGAACAGGATCAACATTATTAGGTCCTGAAGTGTATCGTGCACTTGGGGTAGAACCAGTAATTAATTGCCGTGGTACATTCACAATTATTGGTGCATCCACTTTAGTTCCTGAAGCTAAAGAAGCTATGTACAATGCTCAATCAAACTATGTTCAGTTAGATGAACTGGCCATGGGTGTTGGTAAAAAACTGGCAGAATTATCAGGAGCTGAATGGGGAGTTGTTTCCTGCGGTTGTGCGGGTGGAATAAAGATCAGTACAATGGCTGCGGTAACGGGTGGAAATCCTGAAAAGCTTGTCCGAATTCCTGATCTTACAGGGTTCGAAAAAAATGAAGTGATCATCCCACGTCATTCACGTAATACCTATGACCATGCTGTTCGTAATGTCGGAGTTAAAGTAGTTACTGTAGAAACACAGGAAGAACTGGAAGCTGCGATGAATTCTCGTACTGCAATGATCTATATGATGCCTACTTCACCAGGTGATACCGGTCCTCTTTCTGTTATTGCAATCTCAAAGGCAGCTAAAGCTAAAGGTGTACCAGTATTTGTTGATGCTGCTGCAGAAGCACTTACCTTAAAACCTAATGTACACCTTGCTGATGGTGCAACAGTTGTTGCTTACAGCGGTGGTAAGGCTATACGCGGTCCGCAGAGTGCCGGATTATTATTAGGAGATAAAAAATTCCTGATGGCAACATGGCAGTCAAGCGCACCACACCATGGTGCAGGTCGTGATAACAAAGTTGGAAAGGAAGAGCAAATAGGAATGCTCGCCGCTGTTGAAGCATGGACAAAACGTAACCATCCACAGGAAGAAATTACCTGGACAGCTTACCTTGAAACAATCTCAAAACGTGTTTCTGCGATTTCTGGTATTACAACCAATATCCGTCAACCTGAAGGATTAGATAACCGTACTCCAAACCTGAATATTTCATGGGACCCTTCAAAGTTCAATGCTACAGGACAGGAAATTGCGACTTATCTTTCAACTACTACTCCTCGTATTGCATTAAGTGCAGGCGGTGGTGGTCGTGGTTCAGCAGGTGCTGCTAATTTAACTTCTATCAGCGTTGCTGCATGGATGATGCAACCAGGCGATGACAAGATCGTTGCTGAGCGCATATTTGCAGCACTTTCTATGAAACGCCCACCTGTACCTGAAATGAAAGCTCCTGCAGCAGACATTAAAGGTCGTTGGGAAGTTACAGTTGAATACTTCAGAGAAACTAGCAAGCATACTTTCTTCATTGAACAACAAGATACCAACTGGCTTAAAGGTTCTCACAAGAGTACATTTACAACCAATGAACTGGAAGGCACAATTGATGGCAATGAAGTAAAATTCAGAAGTGCATCAAAAATGTTAGCTGATAATGTTCCATTTACTTTCTCAGGAACCCTTTCAGGTGATACCATGTCTGGTAATATCCACCATGGTGAATATCTGACATCTAAGTTTACGGCTAAAAAATATATACAGCCTAGCACCCGCCAAAAAATCGTTGTTCCTGTTGGACCACCGCTTTCAAGCTAATTACAATTTTAATTAACAATAAAATGCCTCGTTTTCATTGAGAACGGGGCATTTTTATTTTCCTGTGGTTGGTGTTTTCCTGTGGTTGGTGTTTTCACCATACCACTCGTTTTTCCTTTATTATGGTACGGTGAAAACACCGACCAGAGGAGAATTTGGATTAAAGCACACGCGACACGCGTGCGCTCAATGTCATTAAGTTAAGGGGGCAGAAGGTTCTGGCCTTCGCCAGAATGACAATGCAT
>JBIIWE010000476.1:0-2725 GCA_044339075.1 Daejeonella sp.
GACCGAGGAAATATTTAAACCCTAAATAATCCAAACGAATTGGAAATTCATTAAGATCGTATCAGTTCTGCAGGAAAGGAAATGGTAAATGTTGTACCCTTGGTGATTTCAGAACTAATGCCGATAGCAATCTTATGATAATCGGCAATGCTCTTTACAATCGATAATCCAAGTCCATAACCGGCTGAATCTCCCGATTGATTAGCTTTCTTGAAGCGATTGAAAATAGTTCCGACATCTTCCTCTGGGATACCTATGCCGCTATCGATCAGATCAACATCATAGGAACCATCAGGATTAATACGATTAACAATATGAATAAATCCCGAAGGTTTATTATACCTTATCGCATTATTAACTAGATTATAAATCATCTGAAAAAGCAAGTCACGGTTGATATTTTCAAGTATAACCTCATTTGAAATATCAATTTTCAGGTTGATATCTCTTTCGCTAAGCCTGTGGCTAATCTCATCCATCACATCGGCAAATAACTCGGCTGCTGGTACAGATTCCTTCTTACTGAACTGTTCATTTTCAATCCTAGATATCAATAAAAGCGAATGAACAATACGCTTCAAACGGTTCAGTGTTTTTTGCATCCCGATCAGGCGTTCTTGAACAAAATCGGAAACTTCGGGTTCATCCATCAGATTCTCGATCTTATTCTGTAAAATTCCAATAGGAGTCATCAGCTCATGAGAAGCATTGGCTGTAAATTCTCTTTCTTTCTCAAATGCCTCATGGATCTGCTCCATCAGGTTGATCAGTGAATCATCCAGAAACCTAAAATCAGTAGTGGTAGTTTGGATAGGAACAGAATTCTCATTAAATGGGAATTTTCTATTGCTTATTTTGGTTCTGATGATACGATCCAGCGGCCTGAGCAGGTACCGGGTATAAAACAAATCGATGATCAGGGTTATGAGAATTAATCCAAGAAGAACATAGGTGGCAATACGTTGCAACGGACGTTTATATTGATCAATGGTTTCAATAGTTTTCCCAACCTCCATCAGGTAGGTACCATTCTCTGTAAAAAAGGAATGGGTTAAAACCCTGTAATTTAGCGTGTCCTGCTCTATAATTCGCTCGTCTGTATAGATAGTATCCAGAACAAAACCCTTTTCAACAGGTTCAAGAGAGATATATTCCTCCTTAAGCATGGTATAACTTCCATAACTTTCCTCACCCTGTAAATAGGTATCCACACCATTCCTGGCTACTACTTCAAGAACTTTTTTCTGCTGCTGCTGCAGGTAATAATCAGTGTAGTTTTGGGCAATTTCCCCAATCAGATAAGGTAAGGTAAGTACGAACAGCAAAACTATTGCAAGCTTCGATAATGTGATAAATAAAGTAAGCTTGCTTATTAATTTCAAACTATTTTCTGATTTTATAACCTACACCCCTAACCGTTTCAAGCCATTCTACCTGTCCGAAAGCACCCAGCTTTTTTCGGATATTCTTAATATGTACATCAATGTAATTCGAGTCATAATCATCATCAGCAAATGTACCCCAGATATGCTCACTTAACTGCATTCTAGTCAGAACTCTGTTCTTATGTAAAAGCAGGTAGCTTAGCAAATCAAATTCTTTTCTCGTCAGGTCGATCTCGTTTATCTGATGACTAACAATTCTCTTCTGAAGATCAATGACAAATTCTCCCAAAGGAATTTCATGGGTGTTTAAATTAAATTTTCTTCTGGAAATTGCCTGCATCCTCGACTGAAGTTCGAGCAATGAAAATGGTTTTGGGAGATAATCGTCGGCCCCCAGATCTAGTCCGACGATACGGTCCTCAATATTTCCACGAGCGGTCAGAATAATATATGCCGCATCAGGGTTTAACTTTTTAGCCTCCTGAAGCACTTTCAGTCCATCGAGGTCGGGCAATCCAAGATCCAACAATACAAAATCATATGGATTAACTCCAAGCATTTCCAAACCCTTACGTGCCGTATGAGCCATATCACAAATATAAAATGCCTTTTTCAGGAACGCCTCAACTTCGTAAGCCAGCGTTTTCTCATCTTCAATCAGGAGTACTTTCAAATCAGAATTGGTAATAAAGACTTAAATTAAAAAATGAACGTGGTTTTTGTTTGGTTTCCGAAACATTCTTACCTAAAGTTGAAACCTGCCATCCGGTCTCAATCAGATAATTATTTCTATTATAACCCAATAGAAAATTCATATTGTAGGAGATCATATCGAAACTGCTTGCATTTCTGGTTATCTTATAATTCTGTTCCCTGAAATTTTTAGGGAATGGATCAAATGGAATCATATTTCCAAATCTATCGCGTCTGACAATATATTCCTCAAGATAATGCAAAGTGCCTCCAACAAGCTCAAAACCAGGTTCGAAAGAAATAAAATCCTTCTCGCTAAACAAACTTCCAAGATTTAGAGCCTTTGAAGCTATGAACGATATGAACAGATCGCGTTGAGTACCAAAGGCGTAGTAGGAATTCAAACTGGTTTTTATAAAATTCATGTCGTAAACAAGAGAAGCACTCAATGTATTTTCATTGGCTGCACCCAAAAGAGGAGAGTTCTTCGCAAAAATTGAACGGCTGTATCCAACTGCAGTACTGAAATTTTTTGCCAAATTGGCTTCAAAGCCTGCTGAAAGATCAAGTTCAGAGATTGCTGATCCCCCTGCATTGATCAACTTATAAGAACCAGCAGAAAAATAAAACCCGCTTTTTAACCTCAA
>JBIIWE010000477.1:0-2723 GCA_044339075.1 Daejeonella sp.
AGGTATCAGCGGTATATTTGGATCTGATGTGGATTATGATCTGGTGTCATTCGATCTCACCAAGTCTGATATTAAACTCGGGCTTTTTGGGAAATCATCATTCTGGATTGGAGCAGGTAAGTTTCTGAATGCTAAAAGCATTTATTATATTGATTATAAGCATTTTAAAGGTAATAGGACATTAGCATATACCCCTGTAGTCAATAATTTCCTCTATCTAGATTATTATAATTTCAGTACTTCCGATCAGTATTTTGATGCTCATGTTGAACATAATTTTTCAGGCTTTTTGACCAATAAAGTGCCGCTTTTACGGAAATTGAAATTAAGTGAGATCGCAGGGTTTAACTACCTCAGCACACCCGCACTCAATAATTATTCGGAGGTTTATTTCGGACTTCAATTCCTGAACATGCGGGTATTATATGGGATGTCTTATGCCGATGGAAAGCAAGTTGATAAAGGTTTCAGGATCGCAGTTAATTTCTAAAGTTCAGGATTTAGCAATATTTGTTTTAGTTAAACGCTAGCTGTATCTTTACACCGCATTAAACGCTGTTTGCAACAGTATCAATGAATGATGATCAGATACCAGACACTACTCTACTATTGTTATAGTCGAATTGCTGATGCAGAACAATTTGCATCAAGCCATCTTCAATTTTGTAAATCTTTAAATATTGTCGGGAGGATAATCGTCGCTGATGAGGGACTTAATGGCACCGTTTCCGGGACTGCTGAATCTTGTAAGATTTATATGGACACCCTTCATGCGGATCCCCGTTTTTCTAAGATTGATTTTAAGATCGATGAGGTGGAAGAACCCTCATTCATAAAAATGCATTGCCGCTACAAAGCTGAGATCGTCCATTCAGGGCTCAGAGATCCGAGCATTATTGATCCGGAGACCAAAACAGGGGTACACCTGGAGCCTAAAGATTTTGTTAAAATGAAGGATGATGAAGATGTGGTCATTGTGGATGTCAGATCAAACTACGAGCATAACATCGGTCGTTTCAAGAATGCAATCACTTTTGACATGGAGAACTTCCGTGATTTTCCGGAAAAGATCAATGAGCTTGCAAAATATAAGAACAAAAAAATCGTCACCTATTGCACCGGTGGAATTAAATGTGAAAAAGCCTCCGCTTTATTACTGCATGAGGGTTTTGAAAATGTTTATCAACTGCATGGCGGAATCATTAAATATGGGAAGGAAGCAGGAGGAGAAGACTTTGAAGGCAAATGTTATGTGTTCGATAATCGGGTTGCAGTAGAGGTTAATTCAGTTAATCCTGTGGTGATTTCTACCTGCCGAAATTGTGGAACGCATACTACTAAAATGATTAATTGTGCTAATCCTGAATGCAATGAGCATTTTACTCAATGCGATGCCTGTGGTGAAAAGCTTGATGGAGCCTGCTCTGAGATTTGTCAGACACATCCGCGCATCCGCGTTTATGATGGTACAGGATACTATGTGAAAGTTCCGCAGCCCATTAATAAAGAGAAATTAAAGCCAGTTAAAGCCTAAGCAAAAACCTATTTTCCTTAAATTTGATTCAATGAAAAAATTACTATCCCTCTTCATTCTAGCTTTTTTTATGCTTCAGGTATCGTTCGCACAGGATAAATCTCTGTTTACCAAAGAACAATTTATAAAAGATGGTGATACCCTAAATTATAGGATGTTGCTTCCCGAGAATTTTGATCCTGCAAAGGAATATCCGGTTTTATTTTTTTTACATGGAGCAGGTGAACGTGGTAATGATAATGAAGCACAGCTGATTCATGGCAGTAAGCTTTTTCTAAAACCGGAACTTAGGAAGGATTTTCCGGCAATCGTTATTTTTCCTCAATGTCCGAAAAACGACTACTGGGCAAATGTAAAGCAAGGTGATGGGAAAACTAATGAACGTTTTAGCTTTCAAAAAGCTGGAAAACCCAGAAAAGCAATGGACTTGCTCATGGGTCTTTTAGGAAAATTCAAGTCTGAGAAATTTACAGACAATGGTCGTTTTTATGTTGGAGGCCTTTCGATGGGGGCAATGGGGACTTTTGAACTGCTAAGAAGAAAGCCTAAAGCTTTTGCTTCCGCATTTGCTATTTGCGGTGGTGATCATGTAGAAAATGTAAAAAAGTATAAAAAAGTTCCACTTTGGGTTTTCCATGGTGGTAAGGATACGACCGTACCAATTGTAAAATCAGAAATAGTGGTCAATGAATTGAAAAGGTTAAACGGAAATGTGAAATTCAGTATTTATCCGGAAGCCGGTCATAACAGCTGGGATGCTGCATTTGCAGAGCCTGAATTTTTGTCTTGGCTGTTTTCTTTTAAAAAATAATTATTCCTGTTCCGGATCTTTTCTGATCATTGCGGACTTAAATCGGGGTTTATAAGCTGGTTTAGGCTGAATGTTTTGTTCAAAGATATCTTCTTCTTTAGTTTCAACTTTCGGTACTTCTGGGACTGGAATTGTTGCCTTAAATCTGGGTTTGTAGGCCGGCTTTGGTTTTTCAGGGTCAACTGCTTCTGCTGCAATGGAAGATTCAGGTTCAGTAAGCTGTTCTTGCAAAGGTGTAATGATATTTGCTTTGAATCTGGGTTTGAAGACTGGTTTAGGATTAGTGATTTCACCATCGACAAGCTCCTCTTTGATTTGGTTTTCTCTTGATGTAGGAGTATTTACAGGTAGGTGATCGATGCTTATTGGAGTTGATAT
>JBIIWE010000478.1:0-2715 GCA_044339075.1 Daejeonella sp.
AACCTGGCAGGCTCATCGAAAAATCAGCTATCGGTATAGCAATGATCATCAGATTCTTTTTAAATACAATTGCATTGCAGCTAGTTGAATTTTGAACCTTTAAAATCACTGTAAATAAACCCGCAATCGTATACCTATGTTTTGGATTTTGCTCGGTTGAAGTTTGTCCATCACCGAAATCCCATAACCAGGAAGTTATGGCATTGCCATTATCCTTGCTCTGATCTGTAAAGACTATTTCATTATTCGCACAGAGATTAGATGAATTGGTAAACAATGCCTCCGGAGGGTCAAAAACATCAAATGTATAGTCTATTTGCTGCGCATCCAGTGTGCAACCTACTGCTGATGCATAGGTTGCGATTACCTTAACCATTTTCTCTCCAGGTAGTTTATATCCAGCATTTCTCGGAAATATATATTCATAAAAAATAATACCGTTGCGTGTTACAGGGGTAGCAACAGGATTATTTTGAAGAATTTTCGGGTCATTGACATCCAACTGCCAGGTTAAGCTTGTTGCCGGAGATGTTAATGTTAAAACAAAGTCCAGATCCTGATTGGTACAAGCATTTTTAACTTCTTCCAGCGTGATTTTATTGATCGCTTTTACAGATTGGCTTGAAGCAAGATTCGTTCCTGCAGAATAGGCATAAGATTCTACATCACCAAAACCGTAAGCAATAGCATTAAACCCATCAGAGGCTGATAAATTAAAAATCTGTGTGGTATATTGATTCAAATTCAGCTGCAGGTATGAAAGACTCGGGAAGGCTGGCAAAGGTATAAATGTTCCATTAGGCACACGACCATTAATTCTGAATGAAGCTGCAGCAGCTGTTTTTATGAGAATATTGACATAGTTCTCACTGATATCTTCCTTATTGGAAGAATAAACGGTTATGTTCTTAATATTGTATTCAATCGGATTCAGAATTACCATATCCGGATCTCCGAGTCCGCCTCCTGCACAGGTTTGAGTAAGTGAATATTGAGCAACTGCGATTACCTTATTTGCGGTGATATAGGCAGGCTGATTGACAGGTAATGGAGTTTGATAAAACTGACCAGCATTAAGAGTTACAATCAGATTGCCGTTATATAAAACTTCAGTATTATCCTCTTTTGCCAGGATACGAACATAGTTACCATTAGTCCTGGTTGGCGCCCCTGTACTTGTACGGGTACTGAAAGGGATAAAACCATAGGAATTACCCCAGCTTTCAACCGGATAATTTTGTTGATAAAGCGGATCTGAAGAAACACGTCCCAAACATCCGCTAGGAATAGTGATCGCAGAATTCGTGGTCCCTGAAAACATTGCAAATTGCTTACAGCCAGATGTTTGTGGATCAACAAATACGCTAGTACCGGTTAGATCTATAGTTGAAAGGTATTCATAAGCATCCCCAATATTTTGGAGTAATATGCCACCGGGCACCAGGTCTACCCCATTTCGTCTTAAAAATATTTTGGTATCCGGTTCGCTTGCAACCAGAACTATATGATTTTGACCACCATCCAGCGTATTGCCTGTAATATAGTTCATGCTAAAATACTGTTGTCCAAGCGCCTCTTTAGGGAGAATTAGCGAAGCTGCAGAACGGGCTCCTGCGAAGATATGCCCATAAACTACTACTTTGGGTTTACCTGCATCAACCTGCACTCTAATTGCCCTATTGGAAAGCACCCTTCCTGCTTCGGTTTCATCAATATAGGCCTGGGCTCTAGGAATCTGGACCTCAATAACAGAATTTGCTTGCGGCAAAACAAAGCTGGTTCGAAATGTACCAACTGTAACTACCCCTGATGAAGCTTGTTTTCCTGTAATAAATATTGAATAATTCGCCAATGGCCTAAACCCATTGAGGTTTGCTGGTACATGCGATGGAAATACTGCCCAAAAATCTGTGCCTTCGTTCGATGTACTTTGGGCCTTGAGTTGCTGAACACCCAAAATCAGAATAAATAATAAAAAAATCCGCTTCAGCATTACTTGAGTATATTGAATTACAGCCTAATTATCTCGCCAGTATGTTTAGATACGTACAGACCTTCAAATTCAGTTATAAAATTAATAAATAGACTTAATTAAGATCTAATTAGAAATAAAATGACAGTATTTCACCAAAAATATATAGCCTAGTGTGTAATTTTCAGTGGCTTCCCTTTAGAAATAAAAAATGCCTGAAGAATATTCTTCAGGCATTTAATCAAGGCCGGATTAACTTATTTCCTTAGAGATTTAATAATCTCTAAAGCTTCCTTTGTGGAGTCAATCAGCTCAGCATACTTTTTATTTTCCATTACATCTTTGCTCACCAGTTTACTACCCATTCCAACCGCACAAACACCTGATTTAAACCAGCCTTCAATATTAGCTTTATCAAGTTCAACACCACCAGTTGGCATAAATAAAAGATTAGGAAATAGCTCTTTTATGGCCGACATAAAACCTGGACCAAGAATATTTCCAGGGAACAATTTAACCATCTTAGCACCTAATGTCTCGGCCTTTATAATTTCACTGGGAGTCATACAACCAGGCACCCATAACAGATCATGTTTATCGGCAACCTCAGCAACACTTTCTACAAGACCCGGGCAAATAATATAGTCAGCGCCCGCATCAATGAATGTTTGCGCCATATTTCCGTCTTTGATCGTACCAATTCCAAGGTACATGCCTTCTAATTCCGAATCCACAACCTTGCG
>JBIIWE010000479.1:0-2711 GCA_044339075.1 Daejeonella sp.
TTGCTTCAGGCTGATCGCCGGTAGGGTTATATTCGGATGTTAGTTTAAATTCCATTGGATAGTACAAAGATAATAAAGAAGAATTGAGTATTGAATAAAGGCTTTAGTATGATTTACCGGAGAATGTTTGAAAGAATTTCATTTTGGATGTATTTGCGAAGAGGCACTTTATTCTTGTCATTGCGAGGAGGCACGACGAAGCAATCTCCTAATTAGAATTCAATTGGTAGTTGAGATTGCCGCGCTGCGCTCGCAATGACAAAAAGAGGCTCGCAATGACAAAAAGAGGTTTATAATGACAAAAAGAGGTTTATAATGACAAAGTAGTGATTGCAATGACTCAGTGAGGCTAGCAATGAAATTACCTCTCATGTCAATTTACAGTTCAATAATTTTATCTCAGATGACCGTTTGAAAAAACGGTAATTAATAAAATAATTTCTTAAATTTAATTATGGCATTTATACTCAACGAAACACCATCAATAGCGAATCATTTTATTGCAGAGTTACGTGATTCGGAAATTCAACAGGATAGCATGCGCTTTCGCAGAAACATGGAACGCCTAGGTGAAATATTTGCCTATGAGATCAGCAAGGGGTTTAAGTATGTTGAAACGGAGTTTGAAACGAGCCTTGGGACCGCAGAAATTGATGTGATGAAGGAACAGCCTGTACTGGCAACAATTCTGAGAGCCGGGCTGCCTTTGCATCAAGGGATGCTGAACTATTTTGATAAGGCAGATTCTGCATTTATTGCAGCCTACCGCAAAACTACCAAAGGGCATAATTTTATAATTGAGATAGAATATATTTCTGCTCCCTCATTGGACGATAAGATCGTGATCATCGCAGATCCAATGATTGCAACCGGTGAAAGTATGGTTCTGTGTTGCAAAGAGCTTTTACAAAAATACAAGATAAGGGAACTCCATATTGTAGGTGTCATTGCCAGTAAAGTTGGGATTGAACATGTTAAGGCAAACCTTCCGAAAGCAAAACTCTGGATTGGAGCAATCGATGAAGAACTGACTACAAAATCATATATCGTTCCAGGATTGGGTGATGCTGGAGATCTTTCTTACGGAGTGAAAGAGTAAACTCTAAAATCTCTGAGATTATTTGTTAATTCTTAGCCTAATATTAGCTTAAATTTGTGTTAAATATTCCTTAGCCATTATTTAATGCTTTATAACCACCTGTTTTTTGACCTGGATCATACTATTTGGGATTTCGATAAAAATGCGGAAGAAACGCTGCATGAACTTTACCATACCTATAACCTGAAAGATTTAGGTTTACACTCAGCAGATAGATTTATTGAAATATATACCTTGAATAATCATCAGCTATGGGCAGATTATCATGTAGGTAAAATAAGCAAGCAAGTACTACGTGAGACTAGGTTTGCTAAAACATTTACTGATCTGGGTGTTTCGCCTGAGCATATTCCTCATCAGTTTGAAGACGATTACGTATCTATTTGTCCGACAAAAACCAATTTATTTCCTTTGGCTCACGAAACGCTGAGCTATTTGAAAGATAAATATACCCTGCATGTGATATCCAATGGTTTTAAGGAATCGACAGAAATGAAGATCACTAATAACGGTCTCGAGGTATATTTTGAACATGTGATCATTTCGGAAGTTGTGGGTGTAAATAAGCCAGACAGGGCTATATTCGATCATGCACTAAACCTAGCAGAAGCGGATGTTTCTGAAAGTATCATGATTGGGGATAGCATAGAGGCGGATATCAGGGGTGCACAGGATTATGGTATGAAAGCAATCTATTTTAATCCCGAAGGGAAAGAAAAACCTGCAGATGTTGAATATCAGATTATTTGTCTGAGTGAACTTATCAGTATATTATGAGTACAGAACGAGTAAATAAATCATTACTTAAAACTATTGAGGTTTATGATTCTCTACTTGCCGATGTTTCAGAAGATACCTTCATTCAAACTCCATCTGATGGAAGCTGGTCTTATTCTGAAACCTATTCACATATATTTCAGTCTGGCTTGCTTTCATTCATGGCAATTGAAAACTGTATCCAGCATAACGGAGAACTAAATAGGAAGTCTATCCACTGGATTCCGCTGCTCATTCTGTTTTTTGGTCGGTTTCCTCCTGGAAAGATCAAAGCGCCCATACGGATTGCCTCTCTGGTTAAAAAAATAAGCAAGGAAGAGGCCAAAATTATGATCCTTAAATTCAAATTGCGTTTGCAGGATATCAGTCCTCTGGTGAATTCTGCAGACCCTCATCAAAAAGTTAAACATCCCCGGCTTGGACTGCTAAATGCAAAACAATGGTTCAGGTTTATTGAGGTTCATTCTATTCATCATACTAGACAGCTAAATCGAATACAGAAAAAGCTTGGTATCATTTGATAGATTTTTGAGACTGGTAATCAATGTGCCTTGAAAGGCCACTATTTCAGTATCAAGTAATCCTGAATTTTGTTCTGCAATTGGTCAGATTGAATGATGAATACGGAATGATCACAGGTATCAATTCGTTATAATAAATTTTTCAATGGATCTAAATTCAGACTTCTCAACAAAACTTATTAGCTCTAAATTTCAGCTTTAAGTACTAACTTTGGATTAGCGAATCCAGGCGTATCACATAAAGCGTACAAGCTAACAATAGATGATCCAGCAATTCAGAAGTATACATCCATTAAATATCATTCTTCTGATTG
>JBIIWE010000480.1:0-2702 GCA_044339075.1 Daejeonella sp.
AGCCAATACTAGTTTTTTGTTGAGCAAATCTGTCGGGAGGATCATACTTGGCGCCTATGTTCAGAATAAGTCGCCTGAACAGATGTATGAACGGGTAAACTATCAATACCATAGTTGGGACAAGAATTTCGATAGGACAAAGGTGAGTAACCTTTCCTTTTTATACGAAAATCTACCATATAAGCTAGCTGCAAAAGCCGAATATTTCCTGCTTAATAATTATTTGTATTTCCAGGAAACTACCAGTGCAAAGCAGATCATGCCTGAGCAGACTGGCACCAATATCAACTTGATTAAGATCACCCTTTCTAAAGATTTCAGGATGGGTAAGTTTAATCTCAATAATTATATAGTCTACCAAAAGACTGATTTTCAGGATGTTTTAAGAACTCCCGAGATATATTCTTACAATAGCTTTTTTTACGCCACAAAGTTTTTTAAGGTGTTGACAACAAACATAGGTTTTGATGTGCGATTTAATACACCTTTTAAAGCACCTGCCTATGCGATCAATGTAAGCCAATTTTATAATGATAATGCATCATTGGAATACTCTACGTATCCGGTTGTTGATGTATTTGTCAGAGCGACTCTAAAACGCTCCAATCTTTTTATAAAGTACGATTATATCAATCAGGGGATGCTTTCAAACGGGTATTATACTGTAAGAGGTTATCCCATGCAGGATAAATTGTTAAAGTTTGGGGTGAGCTGGAAGTTTTATAATTAATAATCAGTTGTCTGGCTAACGACATTTGAAAAAGGTGTTGTCTGTTATCAGTTGTCTGGCTAACGACATTTGAAAAAGGTGTTGTCTGTTATCAGTTGTCTGGCTAACGACATTTGAAAAAGGTGTTGTCTGTTATCAGTTGTCTGGCTAACGACATTTAAAAAAGGTGTTGTATGTTATCAGTTGTCTTGCTAACGACATTTGAAAAAGGTGTTGTATGTTATCTGATAACAGATAACTGATAACTGATAACCGACAACTGACAACCGACAACCGAAAACTGACATCTGATAACCCGATAGTTATCGGCTCCTGGTTCTTGGCTCTTCTTTTATCTAAGAAATAATTGTGGAAAATCAGGTTTTCTGTTTTTTCTTTTTTGCTGCGGGAAATAAAACATTGTTCAGGATTAGTCTATAGCCTGGGGAGTTGGGATGCAGATTAAGGTCGGTAGGAGGGTCACCTACCATGTGCTGATAATCTTCAGGATCATGACCACCGTAAAATGTCCATTGTCCTTTTCCAAATTCACCATGAATGTATCTGGCTTCATCATTTGCCTTTGTTTCGCCCATTACCAGTACATTGGGCTTGATCACATTTTTTCTAAACGCAGTTGTCTGACCCATAAACCCTTTTACAACTTTATCATGGTTTTGAGTGAGCATGGTAGGCACGATGTCCCATTTTGCAGAGAAATCAAAAAGTGTAAAAAAGTCGTTCGTTCTGTTTAAAGATTGAGATCGTATAGGCGTTGCATCAATATTTGAAAATTCATTATTTGAAGGGTTGAGATCGAGATTGAAATTTTGGAAGGCCAGAGTCTGGTTGAAGTCTAGCTTCGACTGCGCTTTAGGATCAGCGGCATCTCCATCAAAAACGCGTTCAGCAATGTCAGTTCCGTTAGCTGCAAGGGCAATATCAATGGTTTCTGGTCCGGAGCACATAGCAAACATAAACCCCCCTCCAGAACAGAAATTGCGAATAGTTCTGGCTACTTCCAGCTTCATTTCCGAAACTTTTTTGAACCCATTTCTTTTAGCCGTAGCTTCCTGTAATTTCACATCTTCAATATACCAGCCCGCATTTCTGAAGGCACTCCAAAAGCGATTGTATTGTCCTGTAAAATCTTCATGATGAAGGTGAAGCCAGTCATACTTTGGCAATTCACCTTTCAATACCTCATCATCATAGAGGATGTCATAAGGAATTTCAGCATAAGTTAGAACCATAGTTACGGCATCATCCCAGGGTAATTTATTCTTTGGAGAGTAGACAGCTATTTTAGGTTCTTTTTCGAGTTTAACCATGTCCATGTTTACGGACGGGTCGTTTATATCATTTAAAATGACTGTCACTTTTGCATCGGCAATAACTTCATAAGACACTCCGCGGATCTTACATTCAGATTCCATACTTTGTGAATATTTCATCAGGAAACTTCCACCTCGGTAATTCAGTAACCAATCCGTTTCAAGACCATTTTTTAATGCCCAATAGGTAATTCCATAAGCCTTTAGATGATTTTTCTGTTCTTCATCCATAGGAATAAGAATGGAAGCAGCCCTGCACACTGAAACAAAAAGTAAGATTAGAAGCGTTAAACGGACTTTTAGCATGTATTCTATTAGCGTTAAGAATGTATTAAAGGTATAAAAAGAAGAAGATATTCTTAGAATTTTACCAATTGCCTGAAATAATTAACTTTGTCATCCAATGATAAAGATGGAACTATGAGCAAAGCAATTATAAAAACTGAAAAAGGTGACATGACTGTGCAATTTTATGATAAAGATGCACCCAATACAGTAGCAAATTTTCTGAAATTAGCGAAGCAAGGTTATTATGATGGGGTAACATTCCATCGTGTAATTAATGATTTCGTTATTCAAGGTGGTGATCCAACAGGAACAGGCGCCGGTGGTCCGGGTTATAGCATTGATTGTGAGCTGGAAGGTGAAAATCAATTTCA
>JBIIWE010000481.1:0-2693 GCA_044339075.1 Daejeonella sp.
GCAGCCGAATTACTGGATCCGCATGTTTGGGCCTATCTTAAAAATTATGACGATATCGTATTTTATGATAATGATTTTGAAATTTTTATAGACCCTGATAATGATACACACCGGTATTATGAGTTTGAAGTCAATGCACGAAATACCATGTTTGATTTATTCATGCCCAAGCCTTACAGGAACAATAGTGGAGCGATGATCGTGTATAATGCTCCCGGAATGAAATGGGCAGTAAATGTACAAGGAACGATTAATGATCCTTCTGATATTGATAAGGGCTGGACTACAGAGATATTTATTCCATTCTCCGCGTTAACGATTGGAAATAGTCCGAAAATTCCCCTTGATGGTGATTTCTGGAGAATTAATTTTTCAAGAGTAGAATGGGATACCGAAGTAATAG
This sequence comes from Daejeonella sp., assembly GCA_044339075.1. GTDB lineage: Bacteria > Bacteroidota > Bacteroidia > Sphingobacteriales > Sphingobacteriaceae > Daejeonella. Next base: position 404 of record JBIIWE010000481.1, read on the forward strand.
ATGGAAAATATGTGAAGAAAAAAGATTCCAGCGGCAAAAATCTTCCAGAGCATAACTGGGTATGGTCTCCACAGGGAGTAATCAATATGCATTTTCCAGAGCGCTGGGCATATCTTTTTTTCAGTAAAAAAGATGTCGGATTGTCTGAAACTACTTTCTCAATTCCATATAGTGAGGAGCAAAAGAAGCATCTCTGGCATGCTTATTATCTTCAAAAAGACTATTATCAAAAAAATAATTCTTATGCATCTGACCTGAATAAACTCGGTATAAGCGACCTTACCTTTAATATCGATGGGAAAGAAAATAAGCTCTGGATGGAAGCTACAAGCAGGCAGTTTATGGTTTACATTAGTACCGGAGAGGATGTTTATACCCTCAATGATGAGGGTCTGGTTCAATTTTCAAAGAAGAACCTAAAATAGGCAGTTCAAGATCTAGTGAGAATTTTTAAAAATTGAAGCAGAATTTTGCTTTCAGGTTTAATTATACCCTCTGATTTTGTACATAATTATACCAGCTATTTCGTGCATAAGAGTTTCCCATTTGATTATATTATAGGTGCTTGGGATAAAGGAATCATAAGAAAATTGAGGAGATTCTATGTAAAGGTGGTCTGTTGGATGAATGGCAACATTTAATCCGACCTTTTCAAAACAGCCCAAAGCTCGCCTCATATGCCATGCAGATGTAATCATCACCGCAGTTTTTAGATTGCCCGCCTCCATAATTTTTTTGCTTTCTACGGCATTTTCGTATGTATTTCTTGACGCAGTGTCTATCAGTATTGCAGAGTCAGGCACCCCGCAGTTGTTAACCAAGAATGCTTTTGCAAGCACAGATTCACGGGTATCATCAACAAGACTGCCACTCCCCCCGCTTAGAATAATTTTCTTAATAGATCCTCTTTTATACAGAATCAGTCCCTCAGTAAGTCTGTCGGCCCCTTCTCCAAAACTATAGCTATTATTGGTCTTGTCGATACTCATGAAACCTCCTAGAACTATCACGGCATCATAGCTTTTCGGATCTGTTGTTGCAGCTTTTAATTCCCAAACCTTTAATAGTTGATTTATTATGATTGGATTGCTGAATAGTAAAAACAATCCAATAGCCATCATGAGGAAGCGCTTTCTTTTACTTGGAACTTTTGTTAAAAGCGAAATTATTAGCAGGCTCAATACTATAATTGTTGGTGATATCAGAAAGCTAAGAATCTTTGAAAGGATGAAAAACATTGCGGTTTAGTTTAGAATAATCAGATAGTATATCTCCGAAGAACACACAAATTAAGTTAAAATTTACGGAATTAATTCAGAGTTTATTAGATACAAATTGTATTTCAAAGGCCCGAAATAAAACCATTTCGAATAAACAGACAAAAACCTCATTTTTGAATTTATTACTTAACTAATTTTCGGAATATTTATTCTCTAGCAATTTAATAGAGCTTCTGTTTTTTATAATACGATTGACGATTTTAAAATTTCGATATTTTACTTGCTCTACCGACCTCCTTTATTGAGCATATTTCTTTTATGGCTAATGAAAAATCCATGTTCACTCAATAGATGTTCTATGCTTGGATGTGAAATTAAAGCTCATTACCCCGATACTATTTTTAAGGCCCCGATGTTTTTGGATTACTCGATGGTAACGCTAAGGCCTTCCTGTTGTAAGATCTTGCGATAAACTTCTACTTCTGTGAAAGACCCTTCTAAAACGGTGCATTTTCCTTCATTATGGACAGTCCATGCAATGCGTTCAGCTTGCTTTTCGCCATAATCAAGATATTTCATCAGACAATTGATGACATGCTCGAAGCTGTTTATCTCATCATTCCAGAGTATCAGGCGATGGTTAACTTTTAACGCTGCTAAAACTTCTTCAAGCGTTAGTGTTTCTTCCTGTACCTGTGTTCCCATTCTGCAAAGTACGTGATTCCGAATTGAATTAAAAAACGGGCTATTCCTGGATTATTGCAGTGACCTCTATTTCAATTAGCAATTCGGAGTCGATCAGCCGACTGATTCCGATCATGCTTGAAGCAGGTTTTATATCTTTGAAAAATTCAGAATGTGCCCTGCCAGCTTCTTCCCATTTACTGATGTCGGTAACATACATCCGAGTACGTACCACATCATTCATTGATGCACCAGCTTCCCGTAAGGTTTTTTCTATTTTCTGAAAGATGAAAATTGTCTGGCAATAGAGATCGCCTTTGCCAATGACCGTTTCTCCGTCAACTGATGTGGTACCTGAGATCTCTATTTGATTACCAATGCGGACG
>JBIIWE010000042.1:0-9571 GCA_044339075.1 Daejeonella sp.
ACCTGAACAACGTGTTCAAAGCTTAATCCTGCTGCTTCAAGTATAAGTTTCAGGTTTTCAAAGGACCTTCTGCATTCTTCTTCAAAAGTTCCCTCCACAATTTTTCCTTCCTTATCTACTGAGGCTTGTCCAGAAACAAATACAAATTCACCACTTTGTATTGCAGCTGAAAATGGCAAATGGCTATTGGGGATATTTGAACCAGTTATTTTTCTCTTACTTATCATAATTTTTTGTTAATATTTTTTTGAAAGTTTATCTGATTTAGTATCAATTCAATGATGAATAGATATCAGGCCAAGCTAATATGAAATTTTATTATTCTATTTCAATTTGCTTACAATAGACTCAAAACTTTTCATGATTTCAATCACTTTCTGTTCATCCCATTCTTTATGGGTATTTCCTAAAGGGGCCTTGGTAGGTCCAATATCAATATTGTACTTTAATAGCATTGCCTTTCTAAGAAAAGTCCAAATATCAGCCATTACCAATTGAATTATTCTCTGAAATTCAAGCATAAACTCTTTAGCAATTTCATACTCTCCATTTCTGAAAGCAATCAATATTTGTTTACAGGATACTCCCCAAAGATTATAAAAGGTGCCAATGGCACCCACAGTACCACAAAGCGATGCATGACATAGCAATTCATCTGAACCGCTGAATAACTTTAGTCGATCTCCCGCATGATTATGAATCAGACTGATATCCAGCAACTTATTTGTTGTTAATTTCATCCCTTCCACATTTGGTATATCTAATACTTTATTAATAAAACTTAAAGTATCTCCAGGAATAGAATTATCTCCTAACTGGTAAGGAAAAAATGGCAAATTGGTTGCTGTTGCAATTTGTTTATAATGTTCAATTGCCATATCAGGTGAACCGGAAAAGTATATAGGGCCAACAGATGAAATTCCGTCTACACCACATAATTGAGCATGTTTAGCAAGTCTTACCGACTCATCAGTTGTTAATGACCCTACTTGCGCAATAACAGGAATTCTACCTTTTGTAACCTCAATTACTGCTTCAGTAACTTTTTTCCTTTGCTCTTCGGTAAAGAGAACACCCTGACCAGTAGAGCCCAATATATACAAACCGTCTAAATCCTGAGAGATTAACAATTCTGCCAATCTGCCCAATTCATCGAAATTGGGTTGTCCATCTGATAATACCGGAGTAAACATTGCAGGCCATAAGCCATGAAATTTATTTTTCATTATTATAATATTATAGTATTGTGTTTATTTGAGAATTTATATAACTAAAACATTCTTTGTAGTCCATAAAATAATGGTCTTTCGTACTTGCAGCAATTTTATCTGCCGAAATTGGATCCTTAAATCCATGTCCAGTGATCAAACAAACGATATGATCATTTTTATTTATTTCGCCATTATTTAGAGCCTGTTTCAAACCCGCAAGTGCAACAGCACCGGCAGGCTCACAAAAAATACCTTCCTGCTTCGAAAGTTCTTCCTGGCATTTGTAAATGGCGTCATCCTCAACTGTGTAACCGTTTCCATTTACGGCCCTGCACATTTTTAGCACTTCATCACCATCTAGTACATTAGGTACCTGTAATCCGCTTATAGTGGTAGTACTTTTAGGGATCTGTTCAGCTCCGGAAAGTTCTTTTCGGAGCGGACCGGCAATGGTATCATTCCCTTCAGGCTGGACACAATGCACTTTTGGTACCCTGTATGCAGGATTATGATCCTTCCATAAATTAAATCCTTTTAAAATTGCCAGAGTTAACCCACCTCCACCCGCAGGAGAAAAAACATGACAATTCTGGTTAGGAAGGCTTTCAGCTATTTCGTATGCAATGGTCTGTACACCTTCCATACCTATTGGGCTTAATTTATAGGCACTTATCTGTATATCTGTTTTAAGAGTTTCAGCAAGTGCAGTCAATTGAAACATGACGTCTTTAGTTACATCCACATTTTTACCAAAGCCCCTGACCATTAGTGTTTCACTTCCATAGACCTGCATTTGTTTCATTTTTCCGATCGGAGCCCCATCAACAACCGTAAGAAAACATTTTATATCTGCAGCTGCACAATATGCTGCCAGGGCTGCTCCCGTATTTCCACTCGATGTAGCCAAGCAAAACCTCATTTTCTTTTGCAGCAGATCAGAAACTGCAATTGCAGCAAACCTATCCTTATAAGATCCGGTAGGATTAAGCATCTCGAGTTTGAAATACAAATTTTCAAGCCCCAATGCAGGACCTAAACTCCTTGATTTAACCAGCGGTGTTCCTCCTTCTCCCAATGTTAGCTTACAACTTTCATCTACCTGAGGTAGTAAATGGCTGTATTTCCAGATTCCTTTCAAAATTCTTTTGGGTATTGAAGTTGTTTCATTTGGTAAGAGTTAAAATTATGGCAGAATCCTCCATCAACTAGAATAGATGTTCCGGTAATAAAGGAAGCCTCTGCAGTGGATAGCCAATAAGATACATTAGCAATTTCCTCAGTGGTACCCGCTCTTTTAAGTGGTGTATTATTATTAACATGCTCACCTAGTTGTTCACTTACATTATTCCCTTCAGCATCCTTATAATCATTACTTAAATCTGTTTTTATATTCCCCGGATTTACCGAAACTACCCTGATATTTTTAGGCCCATATAATACTGCCAATTCGAATGTCAGGCTTTCAAGTCCACCTTTACATGCTAAATATGCTGGACTAATTCCTCCAGCACGCTGAGACATCACACTGGAAATATTAACAATAACACCTGCTATATTATTTTTTTCCATTACTGAAGCAGCATATTTTGCTAAAAAAGCGGGTGCTGTTAAGCACACTTTAATAGTCTTATTCCAATTCTCCAGCGATATATTTCGCATAGTCTCAATAGTTCTCCAGGCGGCATTATTTATCAGAGTATCTATTCTTCCCCATTTCCTTACAGTATCTTCAACAATTTGCCCTAAAAACGCTTCATTTGCCAGATCACCGGCACAAACCATTGCTTCTGCGTTAAAGTTTTTTTCAATCTTTAGTTTAATCTGATCCAACTCTTCCTGATCCCTCCCCACCAAGGTGACGTTGTAGTTGTTGGCTGCAAATTTCAAAGCTGTACTTAGGCCAATACCCTTAGATGCACCTGTTATGATGACCACTTTATTATTATTCATAAATAACTTTTTCATTTAAAGATCCAATCTTCATTATCCCACCTAGAGTATCACCCGGTTTAACTTTCACAATTGTCCTCAACAGAAAAACCAAGCCATCAATATCTGCAAATAAATCAACTTGCTTACCAGAAATAGACTCAACCACCTTTCCAAATAACTCACCGGGTTTATCCATTCTTCGATAAACCCTTAGCAGAAATCCATTCTTTATACCTATTATTTTTAAGTATCAATAGTCTATTATTTACTCCTAAAGACATGATTAAATAATATGTCATACTTATGTACAATAGTAGCGAATTAAATTAATATCCCGCAAATAATTACACCTTTTTATTGCCAGATTTTGAATAATTTCCATGTTGTATAACACTTTCAGTTGGCGAACATTTAAAATAAAATTAGATAAGTCCAACCATAATATGAACACATTTTAGTGAATGAAATTTATTTAGGTGGATACCACATTACCATCGGGTCTGGTCCCAGACCAGACTTAATTTTCGCTACTACAGACAACGTTTTCATATCAATAACATGAATGCCATCCGAGTCCTTAGTATTGACTTTAACACGTTCAGAACCATCAGGCATAATTTGGGCTTCCAGGGAATCTTCACACCCTACAAAAGCAAATCGCTCATCCGGCGACAGTTCTATACCAATAGCATAACTTCCTACCTTAATTCTTTTCAACTCTTTACGCGTAGCAACATCAATAACGGTTAATGTTCCGTCTTTGACCCAGCCTGGAACTAATGCAAACTTTCCATCGTTCGTAAATCTTATACGAACGGGCATTCCTTTACACGGAAATGTTTCGATCGGCTTATAGGTTGCCAGATCGACAACTGTAATAGTACCAGCGGTTTGGTTCCCTACCCATAAGTATTTATCGTCAGGAGTGAATGACATTCCCTCACTACCGCCACCACAAGGGATTTGGGCTATAAGGTTGCCGGTTTTACGATCGATTACGGATACGTTTTCGGTTCCAATATTAGCAGTATATAGACGGAGTCCATCCCGGGACACGTAAACCATATGTGAAATTTTACCATATGTTGGGATTGATCGTGTTATTTCATTCGTCTTAGTATCTATCTCTACCACAAAACCAGATTGTCCTGCAGTGAAATATGCATTCTTCCCATCAGGCGCCATGGCTGTCCCATGTATCCGGGTATATTGCCCGGTTTGAATGGTTTTAATCTGTTTTCTGTTAACAAGATCAATGACAGAAATAGTATTGCCAGGGGGTTGATAGCTACTGAGATAGGCATATCGTTGGTCTGGCGTAACGGTGATCTCATGGGGGTTAGGCCCGGTCGGAATAGTTTCGATAACCTCTAAGGCCCTTGGATTAATAAAAGACAAGGTGCTGGAATGTTTATTGGCGACCAGCAGAATAGGCTCGGTATCCTGGTTCTTCATTTCAGATCTTTTTACAGAATCTAACATCGCCGGATAACCTATCTGGTGAATCAAATCGAAAGGAGGCTGCGCCCCACGCTCACGTGAAGTAAAAAAATTAAACAATGAAATTCCGTTAATCTGACTCTTCCATAATTGGCCAGCAATTGTACGATAGGTATCAATATCGCTTGCAACTTCGACTGAAGCGTATATCGGACATGATTCCGGTAATATCTTCCGATATTCAGAAATAGGCAAAGGAAAATTATTGTGTAAATAATGAGAAACAATAACAAAGTCTACAAGCTTTTTTTTCGCCCAGGTTGCTGGATCGAGCCCTATAGCGATATTCTGTTGCGGATCAGCCATTATACGAGCCGTTAACATTATTGGGTGTTTTTTTGTGCGGCCAACTGCGTTAACCATTTTTTTTATATCTCGTATCCATTGGGTCATCGTTTCAACGTTTCGAGTTTCCTCGCCGGGTTTGAAATACATAGGAAATCGTTGAAAATCAATCTCAAGTCCATCAATATTGTAGCGTTCACATATCTCACGCAACATTGCTAACTGATATGTACGTACTTCAGGGATTGCGAAATTCAATCCGGCAGATAACCAACCTGTAACGATCGGACTGGTGCGTGGACCCATTATATCGTGATAAACCCTGGCTACAGAATCGTTGTAATTACCAATTCTCCATTCAGGATGTTGTTTCCAGAATCTTGACAACAGCAGATTATCCTTTTGTTCAACTGCATGAACTTCATTTGGCCGGAATGAAATAAATGCTTCCATTTTTTGATCTTTCGCTTGCTTTAAGATTAATCCCAAAGGGTCATACTCATTCTTTAACAACTCCCTTAAATTCAAAATGCCTTTAATTAATCCTGACTTGGTATCAGGCACGATGGTCATGTTAAGTTCGGGGCTCACATTTTCGCCAATCATATCACCAACTTTCGTCGGGTAATTCATGAGCATACCAACGTTCGGACTAATAAAAAAGCTGGTTACGCCAGCTCTTGCCGCTTCATCAACATACGCATAAACTTTTTCAGGAGTTATTGGAGTGGCTATATCTGCAAAAATATTAAGACCATCACTGTTATAAATAAAACGAAAATTTGCGGGCAGGTTGGTTTTATTTAACCTGGCTTTATTAAAATTTGTTTGTCCATGCACGATGTTTATAGAGCATATAAAGCAGATGCTCAATAACAAAAAGCGATATATTTTTTTCATTTTCATAATATGTCGTATTGTTCCTGAACGAGAGCTAGCAGACCTGCTTTCTCAAGATTATGTAGAGGTGCGAGAAAAGTAATCTGTAAAACACCCGGATGGCGGCCGATCTCTATAGCACCATTAATTGTTGCCCGGTTGCGAACTTCTGGAATACTCATTCCCAATAAGTTTGCTGCTTGTTGGAGTCCGTTATCTGTAGCGACATTTAAATTCACGCCCGTTCCAACAACTGATATCGGCGAAGATTTTTCAATTTCTGCAATACCCCACTGCTTTACAAGAGCGTTTGCTTTCTCTTTTTCTGCCGCAGTGAATGGCCTTGCAATAACCGGAAGATCTTCAACTAATGGAAATATTATTGATGAGTACATCTATTCTCCCCCCATTTCTCTATGGTATTTTCAACAATCTGCTCTAAAAATTATTAAATAGCCAGATCAACAGCGAAAACCAAGGCTTCCACCCTGTTGTCCTATTCAATTTCGACTCTAAGCTGTTCTAGCTCTTCGTGGTCTCTCACAACTGTTGATACATTATAGTTATTGTATGCAAATTTCAAAGCTGTGCTTCGACTAATAACTTTGGATGCACCTGTTTTAATGGCTACCTTATTATTATTCATAAATAACTTTTTCATTTAAAGATCCAATCTGCATTATCCCACCTAGAGCATCACCCGGTTTAACTTTCACAATTGTCCTCAACAGAAAAACCAAGCCATCAATATCTGCATATAAATCAACTTGCTTGCCAGAAATAGACTCTATCACCTTTCCAAATACCTCACCTGCTTTAATCATATCACCTATTTTCACATTAGCAACAAATATCCCATCCACAGGTGAAGGCATTTTACCCTGTAAATAACCGCTATCCTGACGATGATCTTCAATCCAATATTTATCACATTCAGTCTGAATAATTGGATCTTTAAGCATGTTCAGATACCTTAGCACATTCATAACCCCTGATTTATACATTTGAACTACATTAGACCTTGTTCCAGTACCTCCCCCATATTCGACGTAAATAGCCGGAACTTCCGCATCTCTTGCTACAGATAATGTTCTTCCTTCTGGGCGGGAATCTGTTCCCCAAACTAAAGGCAGATTAAATGCAATTGCCATTTCCTGTTGCTTTTTGAACACTTCGGGAGAAGGATGTAACATATACCCTGCTAATGGATAAATCTCATAGGACAATCCACCAGTATGCATATCGATGAAATAATCAGCTTCCTTAATAAGTGCACTGATATATGATGCAGCTATTTCAGTTATAGTACCATTAGGGCTGCCAGGGCATATGCGTGCCATATCCAATCCATCTTCACCGAATCGGCTACCATTGGCGTAGGCACTTTCATTGCTAACGGGAATAATTGTTACACTACCATTTACCAGGCATCCAGGCAATGACGATATTAAATCGATAGCAGTCAAGATAGGCTCGTATTCATCACCATGAACACCTGCGGTCAACAAGAATTTTGGCCCAGCTTTGCCACTATCTATGTGATAAGATTTTACTAATTTGTTGACTTCCACTTATTATGTATAAATTAATTCCGTGATCTAATTGCAAGCTTAACCATTAATGTTCTCCTTCATAATAAGGGCCACCACCTGTGGGGTCATTAGCATTAAAAATCCCCAGCTCTCTAAACATTAATCTTGCAATCTCTGAGTGGCCTTCTCCACTTGGATGAAGAGGATCGTTTAGCCACTCCTTAAAAACTTTGGCTTGTGAAGTCTTTACAATTGCCTGATTCCAATATTCCCAGTTATCCACAAGGATTAATTTCTGCTCTTCTGCAACACTTTTTATAACTTCCACATATTTATGCAAGCTCGATCTCTCGGGGGCTTTATCTTTAATAATCAGATTTGGAGTATGTAAGATGGGAATTGCGCCTAAAGCTCTAATACCACTAACTAAATAATCCAGGTTCGTCTTAAATAACTGTAAACTTATATTCCGGCCGTCGGCACAGTCATTCGTCCCAAACATCAACGAAACCACCGAAGGGTTATATTGCTTTATTCTCCAGTCAAAATCTTCCACAATATTTCGCGTGGTGTTTCCGCTTATGCCCGTATTTATAATATGATCACGGCTACGCTTCATTTCATACCTTAATCGCTCCGAAAACACCTCGGGGTACGACCGGTAACCATGCGTGTGCTTAACACCTGCTGTAATGCTGTCACCGGTAAATATCCATTTGAGTGGGTCTTTCCTTTTTAAAAGATCTGTGATCTTGTCTCTATCAGAAAGATCCGCTATATTATTTTTTTGATCTTTCGTCAACAAGGTCAGGAAAGAAGGCAATACAAAAGGAGTAGCAACCGAAAAAATAGATCCGTAAAGAAATTTTCTTCTTGAATATTTGGTAAGTTTTGTATTCATGTCTCCGCTATTTATTTGCTTTTTCACCAATGTATTTCCCTACGGTTATTTATAGATAAAATCTAGGCTAAGCTTTGTGATTTGTGTAACTGCCAGCCCAGTACCTTTAGGACGGTTTCCAGCACAATGCCCAAGTAAAATGTCCTTTTTTGTAAAGTGAATGGCAGTATAGCAATACCAGCCATCAGGATCATCTTCAAGCGTTTTAATATTTTCCCAGGTTCGTCCTTCGTCCTTTGAAATACCAATATTATACGGAGTGCGTTTCTGATCCCGGGCATTGTTATTCCAAACCATCACCAAGTCGCCCGTAGATGGAACTCTCGTGATGGATGCTGGAGAAAGGGGCGAGTTAATGTTACTTGGCTCGATATGACTCCATGTCTCACCTTTATCTTTAGAATAAGACAATTGCTGAATACCCCCACTGGCCCTGATAAACATCATAACGGTACCGTCCTTCAACTCTATTACACCGGGCTCCTGGGTAATAATATCTGTGGTATTGGGAACAGCGCTACTACATTTCCAGGAAGCACCATTATTATCCGAGTAATAGTTATATATGATTCCCTTCTCTTGCCATTTTCCATTTGATGGCCTATGCATGGCTACCGGCATCAGAAGCCTTCCACTTTTCAACTGAACTACTCTATTATTATTCAATACAAAATACCCCTTTGTATCAGTAATGCATGAAACCGGCTCGCTCCAGGTTCGCGCTTCATCAGTTGATATCCGCATCATTGGCATACAATCCGACTCAGAATTTTTCCTTGCATAGAATAATGCAATACTGCCATTTTTCAATCGGAGTAATGACACTGACATCACATTCATATCACCCTCTTGTTTTACTACAAGCTGGTCTTCGGTGCTCCATGTTTTTCCCTTATCGATTGAATAACGGCTTGCCAAATACCCATTCCCAAAATCGCTACCTGATTTGCCTGAAAAATGGCTATAGATAAATAGGATTTTGCCATCTCTTAAAGTAATGAAATCCCCTTCACTATTTCTTGGGTTGTTTTCCTTAGGATTAAGCTTTAAAGCTATACTTTTTGCAGGTTCCTTACTAGTAGTTGTGGAGAGCACATTACATCCGGATAATATCGCAATTATTCCAGTCAGGAAAATTAGGTTGATCTTTTTACGCATCATGAATTTTGATTATTTAAAATTTTTATATGTTTACTTATAAGTGTATTTAAGACCTTACATCTAATTGGTGAACTTAGCAATCCCGTTATAGCATATCCTCTTAAAATATGTTTAATCGCTTAATAAATCAATATTCAATAAAATATATCATCTGGATTTTAAAATTTAGA
>JBIIWE010000482.1:0-2685 GCA_044339075.1 Daejeonella sp.
GCAGTATAATAAAATGTTGCCTTTGTTCTGTCGCCCTGATAATCTACATCACTCAGTTTCATGGCTAGGCCCAGTTCTTTAGCTAATACCCTGGACTTATGCATAGTTTCAAATTCAAGATCTTTTGAAACCTTCCATTTATCAACATCAGTAGGAGTAGCTTTACGGTAGATCTTTTTAATTACATCTTCAGTACGAACATGTCTCTTTTTTAGCTGCATGCGAACTAATTCGCCAGTTAAGGAAACGTGGCCAATATCATAGCCACCCGTTGTAGTTTCAACAGCTACAAGCTCCCCTGCCTCGAGATAAAGGTTTTCTGTATTGAGATAGAACTCTTTTCTGGAGCCCTTAAATTTAATTTCGATGATATTAAATGGTTTATAATTTGAGGGCATGTCCATATGTGACAGCCAGTCATAAACATCTAATTTACTACAACCATTGGTAAGACAAGAGCCATTACTCTTGCATCCGGCAGGGGCACAGCCACCTGTTGAACAACTTCCACATCCCATATCTAATTCAGTATATATTGAGTCCCCGCAGGGAGCGTATTAAACTTTAAAATTTTAACGAATTGTAAAGATACATCTAAAAATAAAATTTTAGGATTTGCATTACGCTCAATATGATAATGAGCCTTTTCCAATTCATTTATTAGGGCCTCAGCTTTTGCAAGATCAAGGTGTTTGCTGAAATTTTGAACAAAATCCAATTCTGAAGATTGCAAATGAACCAATTCTTCTGCACCTGAAATGATCATGATACATTCCCGTATCAAATGTATTCCATATCTCAATAAGTTTTTTTGATTTTCACGTCCTAATTTAGATGATTCATCAACAAATAGAAAGATCTGTCCTCCTTTATCCGCAAAGCTCATACGCATCCATGAAGAAAAGAGCCGGAAATCATCGCTTTCATCTTCTTTCAGGAAATTTAATGCGCTTTGTAGATTCCCTTCACTCAAATAGGCGATTCTGGTGGCCTGTGTCTCAGGAATATCCTTATTTTGAACCAGATATTTGACAATATCCTGTTTGCTTAAGGCCGGAATTTTAACCAGCTGAGTTCTTGAAATGATCGTGTTTAAAATCTGATCCTGGTTTTTTGCAATCAAAATGATCAGGGTTTTTTCTGCCGGTTCTTCCAGTGTTTTCAACAACCTGTTTCCTTCATTCTTTAAATATTCAGGAAGCCATACGATCATTGTTTTATACTCAGATTCAAATGGTTTTAGCGATAATCTATGCAAAATATTCAAACACTCTGCCTTATTGATATTCGGCTGCTTATTTTGAGCATCCAAACGGTTACGCCATTCATCGAGATCAAAATAGGGATTACTAAGAACAAGATCCCGCCATTCTTCCAGGTCGGCCGAAGAATCCTCCTTTTCACCTCCTCTGAAAAAAGGATATGAAAAATGAAGATCGGGATGAATGAGTTTATTATACTTTCTGCAGGAAGAACATAAACCACAACTATCTGTTTCCTGACGGTCATTACAGGAAATAAATTGTGCATAAGCCAATGCAAGAGCGAAATTTCCGGAACCATCCGGACCAAGGAATAACTGCGCGTGACTAACCCGGTTCTTATGAACCGATTGAATTAATTGTTCTTTAACTTCCTTCTGACCAATAATATCACGAAACAGCATGGTGCAAAATAAGAAAAATTATGCTTTTCAACAGATGTTCTTTAGGAAGATTATTACTTTGGTAAGGGGCCTGATTCCGCATATTTTATCAGTGTGGCGATAACTCAGATAAAGGGTTCATCTTCACAGCCCCAGTAAATTATACCTGTCGGGTTTAAAAAAACCTTAGTTTTGCCTCAACCAATTATTGAATTCCATTGAAAATTAATAAAACTGCAAGATTAGATCTTTCCAGGAAAGAAATGCAAGACTTTGGCTACAAGGTTGTTGATGCAATTGTTGATCATTTTGAAACACAGGATCAAAAACTTCCAGTAGCTACTGCCAGTAGAAAGGAAATTGATGCTCTTTTTTGTGAAGAAGCACCAGAAAATCCAATGGCTGCCGATGATGTTTTAAAGTTTGTTCTGGAGAATGTCATGACCAACAGTAATATCATGACTCATCCAAAAGCGTATGCATTTGTACCGGGTCCTAGCAATTATATCAGTGTGATGTCTGATACGCTGGCCACGGGATTTAATATTTTTGCAGGCGGATGGGTAGGTTCTCCGGCCGCAGCAGGTGTTGAAATCAATACGTTGAACTGGATGTTAAAACTTTTTAATTTCCAGGTAAAAAAAGGTGGCGGAATCTTCACAAGTGGTGGATCTATGGCAAACCTAACTGCATTGGCAACAGCCAGAAAAGTGAAATGTGGGGATGACTTTTCAAAGGCAATCATCTATTTATCTGATCAGGCACATTCATCCAATATAAAAGCAATCAATATTCTTGGCTTTAAGAAAGAACAAATCAGGATCATTCCAACCGATATGGAGTTTAAATTCTCGATCAATAAACTTAAAAATGCAATTGCAAAAGATAAGATCGAAGGGCTTCAACCTTTTTGTATGATCGCTTCATCAGGTACAACCAATACCGGTACCATTGATCCATTGGAAGAGCTTTCCAAAATCTGTAAGAAAGAAAATATCTGGCTGCATGTGGATGGTGCATACGGAGCTGCTGCTATACTT
>JBIIWE010000483.1:0-2683 GCA_044339075.1 Daejeonella sp.
CACCTGCAAAACCATTGAGCATTGTTCTCAATCATATTGACGGAACAACTGATACATTTAATGTTAACCATACCTACAATGAACAACAAATTGAGTGGTTCAAAGCTGGTGGCGCATTGAATATCATCAGAATGAATCAATAAGATATAAAACAACTATTTAAAAGCTTAAAGCCACTGGTAATTCAATAAGGCTTTAAGCTTTTTTTATACCCTTAAATTTATCATCCTAAAAACCATTGACCAAGTCAAAAGTTATTCTCATTACTGGAACATCAACGGGTATCGGACTTGAAACTGCAGTTCAGCTCGCTGAGCAAGGCCATAAGGTTTATGCGACCATGCGAAATCTCGAAAAGAGAACTCTCCTAGACAAGGAAGCAGAAAAAAGAAATACCTGCCTTAATGTCCTGCAAATGGATGTACAAGATGATCGAAGTGTGGCAAATTGCATTGCTGAGCTCATGAAAAATGAAAACAGGATCGATGTACTGATTAATAATGCAGGTGCAGGATTTATCAGAACGATGGAACAGGCAAGCATGGATGAGATAAAACAGGTAATGGATGTAAATTTCTATGGCCCGATTCGTTGCAGTAAGGCAGTTTTACCCATTATGCGTCAGCAAAAATACGGTCATATCATCAATATTTCATCTGTTGGCGGTTTGGTTGGGCAGCCGGTAAATGAGATTTATTGCGCAGCTAAATTTGCACTAGAAGGCTTAACAGAAAGCCTGGCGACGTATATGGAGCCTTATTTCGGAATTCATGTTTCACTAATCGAACCCGGTGGAGTGATCACTGAATTTGGCAATAGCCTGACCAACTATTTTGAAAATACTGGAGGCATTTTAAACGATGACTATAAGCCATTAATGGAAAACTACATGGGCTACAGGGCTACGTTTACAGATGAGGTTAAGGAAAAATCATTTCAGAAACCTGCTCAGATCGCTGCAGTTATCATTAAATGCATGAACGATCCACAGCCAAAAGTGAGATATATGACATCTGAAGGTGTGGAAGCGTTTACAAAGGTAAAAACAAGCCTTGATCCGGATGGTGAAATCTTAAAAACACAAGTTAGAAAAGGTGTATTGAACAAGTAAATCACGAAATGTAAAAAACCT
Organism: Daejeonella sp.; assembly: GCA_044339075.1. Classification (GTDB taxonomy): domain Bacteria; phylum Bacteroidota; class Bacteroidia; order Sphingobacteriales; family Sphingobacteriaceae; genus Daejeonella. The sequence goes on from JBIIWE010000483.1 coordinate 1,133, forward strand.
GATCAGGATAAAAATTTAAAAGCCCTCTCATAAACATATGTGGAGGGCTTTTTCGTATTTTCGTAACAGGAATGATCATAAAATTGAAATACCATTTACTATTTTTTCTTCTATTTACTTCAATCTCTATTGTCTATGCCCAACCTGCGAACGACAGTTTTGAAAAGGCCATTCCTTTAACTGACCCATCGAAATGCTCTGCTGGAGCAGCCTACTCAAATATTAATGCAATAGATGAAGGAATTTTTGGAAATGCCCCGCAATGGCCTGGAAATGAAACTGGCAGGGATGTATGGTTCAAATTTACAGCCAGTGCCTATGATTTGAATGTTACAGTTACAGGAAATAGCACTGGCGGAGGAACAACTGGTGGTACACTTCAAAATCCGCTCATAGCACTTTATACTATTGATATTCTTGGCAATTCAACATCATTCTCTGCTCAGGTTGGATCTCTTTCTGCGGGAACATCCATCTCAACCTATTATAAAGGAGGCCTGATTGTTGGAAAACAATATTACATCCGGGTGAGTGCCAGAAACAACAATACAGGAACCTTTAAACTATGTATTGATAATTTTTTCGCCCCCTTAAAAGCCGGGCAGGATTTTGAAACTGCTTCTATTTTATGTGATAAAAGAACTTTTACCGAAAGCAATGTTTCAGGTGCCGGCGCAAAAAATACGGAATCTGCCGGATCTTGCCTTGGCACTGAATCTAATTCGGTATGGTATAAATGGACAGCTGCAAGCAATGGTACATTAACCATGGATATCACTCCAACAGTTAATACAGATGATATCGACTGGATATTATACGATCTGGGGCCTTCAGGCAATTTCAATACTAAAACATTATTAAGATGCGCAGTAGGACATGGCGTAGATAATAAGGATTGTCCGAATGAGCCCCTTTATTTTAAAACAGGAATGAACCTGACATCGACCGACCTTTCCGAATTATCAGGTTGCGGACGTGGGGGACAGGATGGATATCTGAAATATATTGACATGCAGCAGGGTCATACCTATGCACTGCTTGTAGATAATTTCTCAAATGGAAATAACGGCTTTAAAATAGAGTTCGGTGGCCTGGGACAATTTGAAGGTCCGGTAGCTAAAATTAATCTTGCAAAAAACCAGCCATGCACGATAAACCAGAATTTCACCTTCACGAGTACAGGATCAGCAAACTATACCCGGGTACAGTGGTTCTTTGGCGAAGGAGCAAGTCTTGCCTCTTCAACAGATCCTAACCCTCCAGTGATCAGTTACTCAAGTCCTGGCTTTAAAACTGCAGTATTACAGGTTTTTAATGAAGACGGTTGCTCAGTTGGAATTACAGAATCCTTTCTAGTTGGAATTAAACCAGACATGCCTCTGATCAATGGCCTGAAGCCCAGGTATTGTATTGGTGAAAACATAATCCTGAACACACCCTCACAGACAAATGCCACCTACTCATGGACAGGTCCGAACGGATTTACCTCAACCTTACAGGAAATAAATATTCTGGTTGACCAAGCAAACAAAGCAGGTATTTATACCCTTA
>JBIIWE010000043.1:0-9530 GCA_044339075.1 Daejeonella sp.
GCTGGTGAGATGTGGATGTACCATATTGCCGGAGGTGGAGAAGGTGTACAGCTAACAAAAAGAAAAAATGATCAGCAGGATGCTGGAGAGCCAGAAATTTCACCTGATGGAAAATTCGTTTATTTCTCTGAAGATGTAAGTCAGGGACCCAATTTTCAATACAATAAAGACCCTAATGGAGAAATATATAATATCCGCCGTTTAAACAGATTAACAGGTCAAATTGAAACTGTTGCAGGAGGTAATGGAGGTGCTATTCGTCCGGAACTCTCACCTGATGGAAAATTTCTTGCCTTTGTTAGAAGAGTACGATTAAAATCTGAGTTATTTATACAGGATCTGCAGACTGGTGAAGAATGGTCTGTTTATGATAACCTTACCCATGATATGCAAGAGGCATGGGCTATTTTCGGACCATATCCGAATTTTGCATGGACCCCTGACAGTAAGAATATCATTTTCTATTCACAAGGAAAAATCAGGAATCTTGAAATTCTAACTCAATATTTAATTGAAATCCCATTTGATGTTACTGTTAATCAAACGATCACGGATGCTTTACATTTTGAACAAAAAGTTTTCCATGATGAGTTTGAGGTAAAAATGATCCGTCAACTAGCTACATCTCCTGATGGGAAAAGGGTTGCTTTTAATGCTGCAGGTTTTATTTATCTAAAAAATCTGCCTGATGGTAAAGCTGAACGTATTTCTACAAGTCCGGAATTTGAGTTTGAACCCGAGTTTAGTCCTGATGGTAAATACCTTGTCTATGTTAACTGGAGTGATGAGAACAGGGGTTCAATCATGAAGTTAAGTCTGAAAGACTCTATTTTAACCAAATTGACCCCAGAAAAAGGTTACTATTACAGTCCTAAGTTTTCAAATAAAGGAGATAAGATAGTTTATAGAAAAGGTGTTGGAAATGATGTATTAGGTTATCCTTTTGGTAAAAATCCAGGAATTTATATGCTAGCAACTGAAGGTGGCACTCCTGTGAAAGTGCTTGATCATGGTATCAGGCCGATCTTTAGTTCTGATGACAGCCGAATATTTTTCCAGAGTTCTGAGGAAAGTAAAAAAGCATTAAAGAGCGCAGATCTTAATGGTGGAAATATCCGAACTCATTATACCTCGACTTATGCAAACGTGTTTAACCCAAGCCCTGATGGCAAGTGGATCGCGTTTACTGAATTATTTAACGTTTACATCACTCCATTAGTAACTACAGGTATGCCTTTGGATCTTTCATCCGAAAACAAATCTCTACCATTAACTAAGGTCAGTAAAGATGCAGGCACGTATATACATTGGAGCAAAGATTCAGAACGATTAAACTGGACCTTAGGATCACGTTATTTCTCTAAAGAAATTAAGAATTCTTTTGCCTTTCTTGGGGGATCAAGCGATAAAGTCAATCGTGCTGATACTTTAGGAATAAACCTTGAACTTAAACTTAAAACCGACAGACCAGAAGGTAAAATTGCAATAACAAATGCAAGGATCATTACCATGAAAGGCGATGAAGTAATTGAGAATGGTACCATTGTTATTGAAAATAATAAAATCATTGCAGTTGGTTCCAAAATAGCCATTCCTACTGATGCTAAATTGATCGATGGTACAGGAAAAACCATTATACCGGGACTAATAGATGTTCATAGTCATTTAAGAGCAAGCTATGATGGTGTATCCCCACAACAGGATTGGAGCTATTTTGCAAACCTTGCATTTGGAGTTACAACATCTCATGATCCATCGGCAAACACAGAGATGGTTTTCAGTCAGGCAGATATGGTCAAAGCAGGAACAATGGTTGGACCCAGGGTTTATTCTACTGGTACCATTCTATATGGTGCAGATGGCGACTTTAAAACGGTAGTAAACAATCTTGAAGATGCACGTTCGGCACTAAGAAGAATGAAAGCTGTTGGTGCATTTTCTGTAAAATCATACAATCAGCCAAGGCGTGATCAACGTCAGCAGATCATTCAGGCAGCAAGAGAATTGCAAATGGAGGTAGTTCCTGAAGGGGGATCGACCTATGTTCATAATATCACTCATGTTCAAGATGGCCATACCAGTCTGGAACACAATATCCCTCCTGCTCCACTTTATAAAGATGTAAATACCTTATGGAATAAAAGCACAACATCGTATACCCCCACACTGATCGTCGCTTATGGAGCACAATCAGGTGAAAACTATTGGTATGACAGAACTAATGTTTGGGAAAATGAGCGATTATTAAACTTTACACCCAGATCGATCATTGATTCCAGATCAAGAAGAAGAACTACCTCACAATTTGCTGATTATGGCCATATAAATGTTGCAAGAGCCGCAAAAGTATTGCAGGATGGTGGCACCAAAGTGAATCTGGGAGCACATGGACAACTACAGGGGCTTGGAGCTCATTGGGAACTTTGGATGTTTGCTCAAGGAGGCATGTCAGCCCTTCAAGCCATCAGAAGTGCAACATTAAATGGAGCTGAGCATTTGGGTATGGGAAAGGAAATTGGCTCAATAGAGAATGGCAAACTAGCTGACATGATTATTTTGGATGCTAATCCTCTGGATGATATCAGAAATACTGAAAAAATTAAATACGTAATTATTAACGGAAGAGTTTACGATTCAGCAACAATGAACGAAACTATTAGCAGGGAAAAAACCCGCAAGCTCTTCTGGTGGCAGATGAACAGGTCTGAAAGCTTCACTATTCCTCAGGGAACTATTGAAACCTATACATTTACCCATCCAGAATGTGACTAACACTTACTCTTTATTGAAAATTTCTAACGCTGGCAGGGTCAATAAGATGTCAGCGTTTTTTATTTAAATATGTTGAGCAATAACAAATCCACTTGACCAGGCCCATTGAAAATTATATCCACCAAGCCATCCTGTTACATCAACGCACTCACCTCCAAAATACAGACCAGGTACCTTTTTTGACTCCAGTGTTTTTGAGGATAGTTCATTCGTTGCCACACCACCTCTCATTACCTCTGCCTTATCATATCCCTTATCACCTGCCGGTTTAACATCAAATTTATGAATGAGCTGATCTATGAAAAGAAAATCTTCTTTAGTTAGTGAAGCAAGGTTCTTCTCAACAGGCAAATATTTATCAAGTGCATCTGCAAATTTCCGGGTAAAAATATCTGAAAGAAGTCCTAATAGTGTTTTACGCCCATTAATCATTTTTTGAGACTGAATAATTTCAGTGATATTATCGTTTGGAAGCAGGTCTATCCTGATCTGCTCACCTGGTTTCCAATAGGATGAAATTTGCAGAATCGCCGGTCCGCTTAGTCCCCAATGTGTAAATAGAATATTTTCTTCGAAGCTTATTTTATCATTCGAAACCCTGCAAAAAATCGAATTACCGCTAAGCTTTGCATACCAATCGGCATCCTTTCCTGTAATGGTAAGAGGTACTAAGGCAGGAGCCGTTTCAGTTATTTCAAGTCCGAATTGCCTGGCTATTCTCAAACCAAAATCTGTAGCACCCATTTTAGGAATAGGTAAGCCACCGGAAGCAATAACTACACTGGGAACTATTACTTCTTTAAGTTTATTGGCAAGAGTAAAAGTGATCTTAAATTCACCTGACTCCAATTTAACTACCTCTTTAACTTCGGAATTGGTAAGGATCTTCTGCCCTAAATCGGCACAAAGCGATTCAAAAACACGAACAATGTCTTTGGCATTATTGCTCTCGGGAAATAACTGACCCAGCGTCTTTTCTTGTCCGTTTATGCCATAAGTTTCAAAAAAACTGACCGTATCATTAACAGAATACTGCGAAAATGCTGATTTACAAAAATGTGGGTTCGCAGAAATAAAGTTTGATTCTTCAGAATACAGGTTGGTATAATTACAGCGCCCTCCTCCTGATATCAGGATCTTGGCACCAATTTTTTCATTTTTTTCAAGAATCAAGGTTCTTTTACCAAGATATCCGGCCTGAACAGCACACATTAATCCGCAGGCACCTCCCCCAATAATTACTGCATCAAAAGTATCTTCCATTTTCATCTCAAAGATAAACCGATAAGTTTAGGAAAATCTATTCTTTAAAGCAGCAAGTTTTATGGCGATATCCGTTTCTGGCTCTTCTGTTTTAAATACTACCTTATTCACATGAGGTTTAGGCTGTTGTACAACTGGTCTTGGTCTTAATTCCGGCTTTTCATCCGTTTTCATCGATAGTGCGATTCGTTTTCGGGCTATATCTACCTCCGTTACTTTAACCATCACTTTCTGACTCACTTTAACCACTTCGTTTGGATCTTTGATGTATCTGTTTGACAACTGACTCAGGTGAACCAGTCCATCCTGATGAACGCCAATATCAACAAATGCACCAAAAGCGGTGATATTAGTTATTATTCCAGGAAGGGTCATCCCTACATGAAGATCTGTAATTGCATTGATTCCATCTGAAAAGCTAAATGCCTCAAACTGATCACGCGGGTCGAGCCCCGGTTTAGCCAATTCATTGAGGATATCATTTAAGGTTGGGAGACCAACAGAATCACTAATATAGTTCTGAAGCTTAATATTCTTTCTAAGCTGATCATCTTTCATGAGATCATCCAGCTTACAGTTAAGATCCTTAGCCATTCTTTCCACTAAAGCATAGCGTTCAGGATGAACTGCGCTACTGTCAAGGGGATGCTCTGCATTACGAATCCGGAGGAATCCTGCAGCCTGTTCAAAGGCCTTTTCACCCAGACGTGGTATCTTTTTCAGATCGTTTCTTCGTTTAAAAGCACCATTCATATTTCGATAATCCACAATATTTTGGGCAAGTTGCGGACCAAGCCCTGAAATATAGGACAAGATTTGTTTGGAGGCTGTATTTAATTCCACACCTATCGAATTCACACAACTGATTACTGTATCATCAAGTGAGGTCTGAAGCTGATTCTGATCAACATCATGCTGGTATTGCCCTACTCCTATTGATTTTGGATCTATTTTTACCAATTCGGCCAATGGATCCATTAAACGTCGACCAATGGAAACAGCTCCTCTGACGGTAATGTCCTTATCCGGAAATTCCTCCCTTGCAACATCTGATGCCGAATAAATTGAAGCGCCACTCTCATTCACCATAACTATGATCAGGGTGGGAATCTGTAAGCTACGGACAAATGTTTCAGTTTCACGGCCGGCGGTTCCATTACCAATAGCAATTGCCTCAATTTTATATTTATCAGAAAGAAATTTAATGGTTTTTCCGGCTTCTTTCGATGCTTCATTCCCGCTATGGGGATAAATATTTGTGTTTTCGATAAGCTGACCCTGCTCATCCAGGCAAACCAGTTTACAGCCTGTACGAAATCCAGGGTCGATAGCCATAATTCTTTTTTGACCTACCGGTGCAGCAAGCAATAATTGACGTGCATTATCTGCAAAGACACGTATTGCCTCAGTATCAGCTTGTTTCTTTGTAAACAGCCGTATCTCCGTCTCCATAGATGGCTTGATCAATCGCTTGTAGGCATCAGCTGCTGCCAGACGGACCTGCTCTGAGGAGGCATTACTGCCCTTGACAAAAAATGAGTCCAAAAGAGTAATTGCATCATCTTCAGGCACAACTATATCCAAGGTAAGAATTATCTCTTTTTCAGCTCTTCTTAATGCCAAAATCCGATGAGAAGGAGCTGTTTTTACCGCTTCAGTCCAGTCAAAATAATCTTTATATTTCTGCCCCTCAATTTCCTTGCCTTTAATCAATTTTGAGTGAAAACTACCCTTTTGAAGAAAGATTTCTCTCATTTTTCTTCTCAATTCTGGTTGCTCAGCCATAAACTCTGCAAGGATGTCTCTTGCTCCAGATAAAGCATCTTCGATAGTGACTACCGCCTTTTCATCATTAATATATTTTAGAGCTTCTGTTTCAAGAGCAGCATTATTTTGCTCCAAAATAAAGTCTGCAAGCTTTTGAAGACCCTTTTCTCTGGCTATTGAAGCCTTTGTTTTGCGCTTTGGCTTAAAAGGAAGATAAATATCCTCCAGATGAGTCATTGTTTCTGCTTCAAGTATTTGCTTTTCAAGTTCAGGGTTAAGCTTTTCCATTTCAATCATGGATTTCAATATTGCTTCCCTTCTCTTATCAAGCTCAATTAATTGTTGATTTCTGTCACGAATAGCAGCAACCTGAACCTCATCAAGACTACCAGTCATTTCTTTCCTATATCGAGCAATAAATGGGACTGTCCCGCCTTCCTCAAGCAAATTAATGGTAACCAGCACCTGTTTCTCTGTTACCGAAAGCTCAGCAGCTATTTTCTTGTTCTTATTAACGATCATTTTGGATTCCGTATTTGATAGCGAATTTGAGGCTATCTATTCTAATTTCAAAAAAAGCTTATCCACATTGGACAAATAAAAAATGACAGAAATAAATATCCCTTATTGAAACTTTAAATCAAATATTTATAAATTTGAGCAATGAACGAAACCTCACAACTATCCGAATTCGGAAAAGTGTTTATTTATCTGATAATGGGTGTCTTATTCGTTCTATTCACATTTTTTCTAGGATGGCTCGTCGCTTTGAAAAAACCAAACCCCGAAAAGCTGAGTTCCTATGAATGTGGGGAAGAACCTTCTGGAAGTTCTTGGATACAGTTCAATTCCCGTTTTTATGTTATTGCATTGATATTTCTACTGTTTGATGTGGAATTAGTATTTATTTTTCCATGGGCAACCGTCTTTGGCCAAGAGGCCTTATTGACTGCAGATCCACGATGGGGATGGTTAAGTCTGATTGAAATGTTCATTTTCATTGGCATACTCCTTATTGGATTGGTATATGTTTGGAAAAAAGGTGATCTTAACTGGATCAGACCTGAGCAGTTATTACCTTCGGCACCAACCCAAATTCCTTTTTCAGCATATCAGACCTTGAATGATGAAAAATACCAGGTTAAAGAGTTTACATTAAATACTGTTATTGTAGAACCAGAAAAGGCAGAGCCGGCACTAAACCCTATTCCCTTTAAGCCGGCATTTAAACCTAAATTTAAAAAAATTGAATAGTGAGTTTAGAAATCAAAAGTGAAGGAGGATCTGTTTTAGTCGTTAAAGTTGACGATTTGCTAAACTGGGCTCGTTTATCTTCTTTATGGCCAATGAGCTTTGGTATTGCTTGTTGCGCAATAGAGATGATGGGATCAATGGCATCCACCTATGATCTGGATCGATTTGGTGTTTTTCCGCGTCCATCGCCACGACAGTCTGATGTAATAATAATCGCTGGAACAGTGACTTTTAAGATGGCTGAACGCATAAAGAGGCTTTATGAGCAGATGCCAGAACCTAAATATGTGATATCAATGGGATCCTGTTCCAATTGCGGAGGTCCTTACTGGCAACATGGTTATCATGTTGTAAAGGGCGTTAATCGTATTATCCCTGTTGATATTTATGTTCAGGGTTGTCCGCCACGACCAGAAGCATTAATTGGGGCAATTATAGAATTACAGAAAAAAATAGAACAGGAAAGCCTGTTAAACAGCTAAAAAACTAGCTTTTAATTCATTTTTCGAGCATATATAAGGAATCATTTATTCATGAAATCCATAGGAAATTGGATATTCTCACAGATTTCGCCTAAACTTGTAAGCATATGAAAGCATTTTACGGCGACTTGAAACTTGGAATATTAGGTGGCGGACAATTAGGACGCATGCTCATACAGGAATCAATTAATTTCAACATAAGCAGCTTTGTTTTAGATCCTGATAACAATGCTCCATGCAAAGACCTTTGTGAGAAATTTGTTCATGGTTCTCTAATAGATTATGATGCCGTTTATAATTTTGGCAAAGATGTGGATATCCTGACAATAGAGATCGAAAAAGTGAATGTTGATGCCCTTGAACAGTTGGAAAAAGAAGGGATCAAGGTCTATCCTCAATCAAATGTGATCAGACTGATACAAGATAAGGGTACACAGAAGCAGTTTTTCAAAGACAATCACATACCCACAGCAGACTTTCAATTATTCAAAAATAAAGAAGATCTTATATCTGCTAATATCCCATTCCCTTATATTCAAAAGCTAAGGCGCGACGGCTACGACGGAAGAGGAGTACTATTGATTAAGAGTATTGATGACCTTCAAAAAGCCTTCAATGAGCCTAGTCTGATAGAAGATCTTATTCCTTTCGAGAAAGAATTAGCTGTAATAGTTGCAAGAAATGAGAGTGGAGAAGTTAAAACTTTCCCCTGTGTTGAGATGGAATTTAATCCGGAGGCCAATCTTGTTGAGTTTTTGATATCTCCTTCAACTCTAGATACAAAAACACTGCAGAAAGCCGACCAGCTTGCTAAAAAAGTAGCAGAAGATCTAAAGATCATCGGAATTCTTGCCGTTGAAATGTTTCTTACTAAAACTGGTGAGATACTTGTAAACGAAATAGCTCCAAGACCACATAATAGTGGCCATCAAAGTATAGAAGGCAATTATACCTCACAATATGAACAATTACTGAGAGCCATTTTCAATTTACCCTTGGGAGATACCCGAACTATCAGTAATGCGGTAATGATCAATCTACTTGGGGAGAAAGGTTTTGAAGGAGCTGCAATTTATGAAGGTTTAAATGAAGCTCTTGCCCTAGATGGAATTTATCTTCATTTATATGGAAAAAAAATAACTAAACCTTTCCGAAAGATGGGACATGTTACTATTTTGGATGATGACCGACAGAAAGCCATTGAGAAGGCAAGATTTGTCCAGAATGTTATTAAAGTAAAAGCGTAATTCAAACTTTAAGTATTTAATATACAGATTTTTAAATTATTAATATGAGTGCTAATTCAAATTACAAAATTCAGGTAGGTATTATCATGGGGAGCAAGTCTGACCTGAATATCATGCAGGATGCAGCTGACATATTAAAAGAACTTGGTGTTGGTTTTGAGATGACAGTAGTATCAGCACACCGCACTCCAGAAAGGATGTTTGAATATGCAAAATCAGCTGCTAGCAGAGGTTTAAAAGTTATTATTGCAGGAGCTGGTGGCGCAGCTCACTTACCAGGTATGGTAGCCTCTATTACACAACTACCTGTTATCGGGGTACCTGTCAAATCAACAAATTCAATAGATGGATGGGATTCAATTCTATCCATCCTGCAGATGCCCAATGGAATACCTGTTGCAACTGTTGCTTTGAATGCAGCAAAAAATGCAGGAATCCTTGCAGCTCAGATTCTGGGAACATCTGATACGGAACTATCTCAACGACTTCTTAATTTTAAAGTAGAATTAAAACAGAAAGTAGAAGAAAGTGCCAGGGAGATGGAGGGCAATTGAGACCCGATAACTATCGGGTTGAGAGTGGAAGTAGATATGATTGTTCAACAAACAATTGGAACCCGAGGGCGATATTTTTCCATTTGACATAATTCAGAAGCATTTAGAAATCTAATGAATTTGAAAGTGATTTAAGATAGAATTTGATAAATCATACTAAATGCAAGAATTTTATTGATCATTCCTTACTC
>JBIIWE010000484.1:0-2678 GCA_044339075.1 Daejeonella sp.
ACACCTTCTTTTTCTAATTCTTTACGGATTTCTGGGCGCAGAGGCATGTATTGGGCACTAAGTACGCGTCCTACCAACACTTGGCCTGGATGAATGTTTTCCCATTCCTGTTCTAGCTGGTGAGTATAACCTTCACCTTTTAAGACAGACCATGCCTGTTCAAGCGTGACAGACTTCAGGCGTTGTATTAAATCATCCGATACTCTGGGGCGTCCATCAGGAAATCGTTCGCCTTCCCATTTTGGAGTAAGGGCAATTAGTGTTTCTTTGCTTATGCTTACCTTTTGCGCTAGTGCAAGGCTTGATGATGCTAATAAAAGTATAATAAATATGTACTGAAGTAGTTTCATATAGAATGTTAATTGTTTTTTTGCTTATTTATTTATCTTTTTATTAAAGTGCAATTCGCTGGTTTTATAGTAAATTTCATCAGTCAGGCAAGGAAAATGCCACATAGGTATCTGAGGACTTAGTTTTCATTTTACCTCCGCCACAGGCAATCACAACATACTGTTTACCTTTGATACTGTAAACAGCTGGTGAAGCAAAGCCGCCTGCGGGTAGTTTTGTTTCAAACAGTAATTTTCCGGTCTTTTTGTTGTAGGCTCTGAACATTTCATCGCTCGTTGCCGCAATAAATACCAGGCCTCCTGCTGTTACTACAGATCCTCCCCAGTTCTCAGTACCTGAATGAATGCCTTTAGCTTTCATGTCGGGATGATCGCCCAGAGTTTCTTTCCAAACAACCTTTCCGTTGTTGAGGTCAATAGCTTGAAGTGTACCCCAAGGTGGATTCACGGCGGGATATCCTTCGAGTGTTAAAAATTGCTTGATTCCTCCCAATCGGTAAGGAACATCATAAAATGGGTGTTTCTTTTTCAACTCGGGGATATATTCTGCTTTTTGAAGACTTTCATCTTTTAGAAGGTAAGCTGCAATGGCGGTTTTATCTGCCTCGCTAAGGTTTTTAAAAGCAGGCATCATTTTTCTCCCTGAACTGATCAAATTTTTAAAATCTAAGGCTTTGTATCTTTTATTCAGATCTATTAATGCTGGAAAATTGCCTGAACCTTTCATGTCAGCACCATGGCAGCCACTACAATTTTTGGTATAAAGGGAAGTGCCAGCCTCAAGATTGTTTTGCTTTGGCTTTGCTGGCTTTTCAATGCGATTATCTGCTATAGTTACTATCCAGGGTAATTCATTTGCATTGATATATAGAATACCAGTTTCGGGATCCACTGAAGGACCGCCCCATTCGCCACCGCCAGTAAGTCCCGGGAATACCAAAGTTCCTTCTAAACTCGGGGGTGTAAACATAGGCCCGCTTTTAAACGTTCGAAAGCGCTTAACCAGCTCCTGATAGGAGGAATCCGGAATATTCTTATTGAGATCGGCTTCTGAAATGCCCTGTCTTGCAAATGCCGGAATGACCGTAGGGATAGGCTGAGTAGGAGATGGGTATTCACCCTCAAGATCCGATTTAGCAGGAACAGGGGTTTCTACAATTGGGTAAACCGGCTTACCGGTAACCCTGTCAAGGAGATAAATATATCCCTGTTTACTTGTTTGTACCAGAGCATCTATGGATTTTCCATCCTTTTTTACTGTCAGGAGGGCAGGGGCATTGGGGAAATCCCAATCCCATAAATCGTGGTGAATGGCCTGAAAATGCCAGATATATTTTCCGGTTTCAGCATCCAAAGCTAAAATACTGTTCCCGAAAAGATTATCTCCTTTACGTTTACCGCCATAATAATCTGCATTCGCTGTACCTGTAGATGCATATAAAATCCCTCTTTTTTCATCCAGACTAAATCCACCCCATGCATTGGCACTACCCACATATTTATAGGCTTCAGGATCGTCCCAGGTTTCATAACCCTTTTCGCCGGGTGCGGGGATGGTTTTGAAAAGCCACTTCAATTTGCCGGTATAAACATCATAAGCCCGGATATGCCCCGGAGCTGATTCTTCTTCTTCTGAAAGGCTGCTACCCATGATGATCAGGTCCTTATAAATCATCCCTGCTGAAGTAGAAGTTACTCTCAGGTCACTGATGTCCCTGTTCATTTCCAGATTGTCATATAATGAAATCCTCCCGTCCTTGCCAAAGCTGCTAACAGGTTTTCCTGTTGCACTATTTATACAATAGAGGGATGATCCTACAGTATAAAAGATCTGTTTTTCATTGTTTTTACCTTTATGTATGGCAATTCCGCGACAAACATTCAGACCATAACTTTGTTTTCCGGCATTGTCAATGAGCAGGCTTGGTGTCGGATCGAAAATCCACTTTTCTTTTCCGGTAGCGGCATCTGCGGCAAAGAGTTTCAATTGGGGAGATGCACCATATAGTATTCCATCAATTATCAGAGGATTAGTCTGTATCTGACTTGATTTATCAGCGTCTTTGGTATGGTATATCCAAGCAATTTTTAAATCCTTGACATTATTCGTGTCAATTTGTTCAAGCGGAGAATAACTTTGGCGTTCTTTGCCTCCTGCGTATACATCCCATTCTTTATTTTTTAAATCATTCTGGCAAGACGTAAACAAGCCTAAAAGTACTAAAGAGCAGATTGTGAAATAAATGGAACCTTCTTTTTGTGTAGAAATACCAGACATAGTTTGTAAAAAATTAATTTTGATGTTAAATAGAATAAAAATTAATGGCA